>CAYZLP010000079.1:0-10886 GCA_964478635.1 uncultured Caldilineaceae bacterium | reverse complement strand
CCATATTGCTCGTGGCTGGAGACCCAGTCCGAGGAGGAGATGGCCGAAGCCAGCGATACTTCACCCGCAAGCACTACACCGCCGATGATTTCGGCCAGGCGCCGCACTTTGCCCTTGCCGTAGCAGCCCAGTAACTCCAGGCACTCGCGCTGGGTAGCCAGGCCGGTGCCGCCGCCGTAGGTCGCGACGATCAGGGACGGGATGGTGATGCTGATATAGAGATCCTGCTCCGGCGTCAATTCCGTATAGAGAATACCGGCCGAGGACTCGGCCACGTTGGCCACATCCTGGCCAGTAGCGATAAACATGGCCGTAATGCCGTTGGCCGAATGAGCGCCGTTGTTGTTGGCGCCCGAAAGAATCGCGCCGACGTTGGAGACGTTGTAGTGATAAAAGAGCGTCTCCGGTTCGACGCGCATGACTTCGACCAGCACGTCGTGCTTGAGCGTACACTCGGCGATGACCCGCTTGCCCCGCGTCTTCATCAGGTTGACCTGGGACGCCTTCTTGTCCGTGGCCAGGTTCGATTCCAGATAGAAGTGGCGAATGCCCTCATAGTTGTCCAGAATCCAGCCGCTGGCCGCGAAGGTGGCTCGGCCGACCATATTCTGACCGGCGGCATCCCCGGTTGCGAAGTTGAAGCGCAAGTAGGCGAATTTGCCCGCCAGATAGGGATCGATATATTGCAGCTTGGCCACGCTGGAAGTCGCCTCGGCGTGCTCGGCGATCTGGTCGATATTCTGCTGCACCCACTCCACGAAGTCCCGCGCGGCCCGGGCATCCTCAAAGACGAAGACTGGCGCGCGCTGCATCGCATCCTCCGAGACGGTCACCTTGACGCCGCCCGACATGTTAATGACCTTCATGCCCCGGTTGTAGGAAGCAACCAGCGTGCCTTCGGCCGTGGCCATGGGCACGATGAATTCGCCCTGGGCATGCTCGCCGTGAATCGTCAACGGGCCGGCAAAGCCGATGGGCACCTGGGCCACGCCGGTGAAGTTTTCAATGTTGCCGGCCGTGATGTGGGCGTCAAACGAGTAACGTTTGATGTGCTCGAATTCGACGCCCGTGTATTCCTCGACGAAGCGCTGGCGTTCGGCGATGATTTCGGGGGAGTAATCGTCCTCGCGGCTGCGCGGGATCTTGGTGACGGGCGCGCGCTCCTTGGCGATGGCGCCGTCCACCTTCATTTTGAGCTTGCCGAAGGGATCGGCGGTAAAGCCCACCTCAATCTTGTGCTTGCCTTCGGCCAGTGGTTCGATGGCGCAGAGGATGTCCAGCGTCCGGCGTAAGGGAAAATCGACGCCGGTACCGTTGAGTTCGGCCGGCGTCAGCACCTCGCCGCCGCCCAGGTCGATCTTGATCTTGTCCAAGGGAACTTCTACCCCATCAAAGGCTACGCTGTGGAGGCCGGTAACTGTGGTGTCGCTGAGGCGGTTCTTGAGCTGGAACGTCGTTCCTTCAGGCGTGTTTTGCAAACTGCCAAAGGTGTAGAGCTGTTTGAGCAGGATGCTGGGAATGGGGAAGGCCATGGTTTCTCCTCTGGTATGTTGTGAGCGTGAGCGCTGTGGGTGAGCGGAACGTTGCGCACTTGATACCAGTAAGCCGGAGAGTTGTCAAATTATCCAAAGAGGAAAGGGTGGATCAAAGGGGTGAGCCAGGCTTTCGGGAAGCGGTCAAGCGGATTCCGCAATGCGTGGATGCCTGCGATCGCATTCTAGAAGTGACCATGCGTCAATTCGCACACGGGGGTATTTATACAGCCAGGCCAAAAGTGGAACGCTGATTAGGCGGACTCCGGCGCCGTACCCGCCAAATCCTTTCACCCAAAATCCGCGAAAATCCGCCCCATCCGCATCATCCGCGGTCCATCGTCAGAGCAGCCCAATGCGCTGGGTTACCCCCAAAGGCGTCGCAACGCCGCAACAGCCGGGGCAAAACCTGCTTCTTCCTGTTTACTGGCTTCTTCGAGACTCACCCAGCCGGCGTAGCCGCCCTGCCTTGCCGCGTCAAACAGCGTATCGAGGGGCACGACGCCGCTGCCCAGCGTCACCGGCTCGTAGTGGCCCGCACGGCGAATGTCGCTGGCGTGGAGGTAGACCATCCGCGCCGCCACCTGGCGGAGGACGGCCAATCCGTCGTCGCCCGCGGCGTAGCAGTTGGCCGTGTCGAAGAGGATCCCCAGATCGCTGCCGGCAGTCTCCGCCACGATTTCCAGGAAGATCTCGGCCGGCTGGGAGAAATCGACGAAGCGCCAGCCGTAGCCGATGGTGTGATTTTCGTAGGCCAAGGTCACGCCGCTTGACGCGGCATAGGCAGCCGCAGCGGTCAGTCCGTCAACGACCCAACCGATCGCGCGCCGGCGCTCCAGGTCTGGATAGGCCTGGCCGGCCGTCACGCGGAGGTACGCTGCCCCCAATTCGGCGGCACTGTCGATGTCGCTGCGCAATTTCTCCCCTTCTCGGGCGCGGGCTGCGGGATCAGGTTGCGTAAAATCCGAATACGCCACCAGCATGGGGATCGCGACGCCGGTCGCTGCGGCCCGGCGCGCCACACCGTGCAGCGCAGCCGGCGCCCGGTCGGGCAGGTGGAGTACGCTCACGTCCGCGCCGTCCAGCCCCAATTCATGGGCGAATTCGAACCAGTCCGTCAACTGCCATGCGCCGCTGGACAGGCGCGGGTAGAGGGAAACGGGCAGGCAGCTGATCTTCACGCGTGATGGCCTTTCACTTGCTGAACGATGGCGCGGAGAACACTTTCGAAGTCATCACCCGCCACCGCAAATTCCTCGTTGCTGATGACCAGCGGCGCACCGAAGACCACGATCTCCGCACCCATGGCCAAGGTTTCGATGGCCTGGGTGATACTCAGACCGCCCACGGCCTGGACGGGAATGTCCACCGCGTCCAGGACTCCAGGCAGATCTTCCAACGGACTGAGACCGGGAATCAGGTTGCGCTCGTCGAAGCCGGTGTGGACGATGATATAGTCGACGCCCAGTTCCTGGGCCTGACGCGCGCGGCCGGGCTTGTCCGGGCAGAGCATGACGTCACACATGACCCGTCCGCCGTATTTCCGGGCCATCTTGACCTGCTCGATGATGCTCGCGTCGTGGGCTTGGCCCATGACGACGACCATGTCGGCGCCGGCCTGGAACATCATCTCCGCTTCCAATCCGGCTCCGTCCATGGTCTTGAGGTCGGCCACGATCGGGTGGTCGGGAAAGCGCTGGCGCAAGGCGCGCACGCTGTGCAGTCCTTCCGCAAGTATGAGGGGCGTGCCCGCTTCCAGCCAGTCGACGCCGGCGCGCACGGCCGCATCGGCCAAAGTCAGGGCATCTTCGATCGAGGTGATATCCAGCGAAACTTGGATGATGGGTTCGTTGGGCATGAGCGCTCCGGAAATTGTCAATTGACCATGGACAGTTGAACATCGGCAATGGACAATTGTCAATCGCCGATGTTCGATAATCAATTCTGCACAGGGATCGGCTTCCGGTCATTCATCTATTCGAATCACCGATTTAACGTTCTGGCCTTCTTCCATGTGGGTGAAAGCGGCTTCCCAGTCGGCCAGGGAATAGACGCCGCCGATGACTGCATCCAGGTTGAGCTGGCCGTTGGCCATGAGCCGCAAGACCCGTTCCCAGGTGGCGTAGGTGTGGCTAAAGGAACCCTGTAGGGTGACGGCCTTGCCCACCAGGGGGTCGAGGCTAAAGCCCAGGGGCTCCGGGCCCCAGCCGATCTTGGCGATACGCCCGTTGGGCCGGACCATGGCCATGGCTTGCTGGAGGGCTGCGCTGACGCCCGTGCAGTCGACCACGAGATCGGCGCCGAAGCCGTCACCCAGGCCCATGACAAAGTCAACGGGATCGGCATCGGGCACCATGAGGGTGTAGTCGGCGCCCAACTCGGCCGCGACGGCCAGGCGCGTCTCATCGCCGCGCGCGCCGACCATGACGATGGGGCCGGCTCCCCGCAGGCGCGCTACCTGCAGCGCCATAATGCCGATGGGGCCGGGACCCTGGATCACGGTCAGGTCGCCCGGCTTGATGAAGGTCTTTTCCACCAGGGCGTTCATGGCCACGCAGACGGGCTCCGTAAGCGCAGCGTGGGCGTAGGGGACGTTCTCGGGAATGTGGTGCAGAATCTCCGGCCGGGCGACCACATAGCGAGTCATGGCGCCGTCGATGAGATTGCCATAGCCCAGCCGGTGGGGACAGAGGTTGTAGTCGCCGCTCAGGCAGTAGGTGCACTGGCCGCAGACCCGGGCGGCCGTTTCGCAGGTGACGCGGTCGCCGATCTGAAAGCCCGTCACCTCCCGTCCTACGTCGACCACTTCCGCGGAAAATTCGTGGCCCAGGACCAGGGGCAGGGTGATAGGCCAGCTCTGATTCTCATGCCAGAGGTGGATGTCGCTGCCGCAGACGCCCACGGCCTTCACCGCCAACAGCGCCTGACCTGATCCCATCTCCGGGTCTTCAATCTCGCGCAGTTCGATGGCCCCATCGGTGCGTCCATACTTCACCAGTGCTTGCATCATTTCAGTCCGTTTCTTGATGTTCGTAGCCTGAGCCTGCCTCGTAGCCTGAGCTTGTCGAAGGCGGATCGGCATACACCTTCCTGTGACCGGTATCCGCCATCGACAGGTTCTGGCGACGGTTTCTAGCCAAAATACTGTTCCCGCATCCGGTGGAGGAAAGCCAGCGAAGCCCGCATCTCCTCCATGCCGTTCATGCCGTCCTCAATGCTGACCCAGCCCGCATAGCCCACGCCGGCCAGGATGCGGAAGATCGTGTCGTAATCGTTCAGCCCTTGGCCGGTCACGCCGTGACGCAACTTGTCCGGGTAACCGATCATGCCGTCGGCCTGGAGCACGTCATCCAGCGTGGCGCCGGATGCCAGGTAGCGGTCGCTGGCGTGCATGCTCACGACCCGGTCCGCAACGGCGCGCAGCAGTTCAACGGGATCGTCGCCTGCGACGATGGCGTTGGAGGGATCGTACTGGACGCCGAAGTGCTCTCGCTCGGGGATGGCATCCAGAACCTGCAGGAAGACGTCCATGCGCTGGGCGAATTCGGGGTAGCGCCAGTGACCGTCTTTGTAGTGGTTTTCCAGCCCCAGCACCACGTCGTATTCCCGGGCGACCGGCAGCAATTCGTCCATGGCCTCCCGCACCCAGGCGATGCCCTGGGCCACGCTCACTTCGGGGTAGCGCTGGCCCGTCAGCACCCGGCAGACCGCGCCGGGTCCGCCCATACGCCGGGTGATGCGGATCATCTCGATCTCGTGCTCCACCGCGCGGCGGCGACCGTCCGCATCGGGATTGGTCAAGTCGGGCGAGCAGCACATCATGGGCATGGCGAAGCCGGCTGCGTCGATGGCTGCGGCCACGCGATCGACGTAATCATCCTCTAGGCTCCAGAGAAATCCCTCGTACATCTCCAGGCCCTCGGCATCCAGCGTCTGAGCCAGCTCGATCCAATCGAAGACGCTCATGGTGCGCTCGTGGCTGATTGTGTCCAGGTAGCACTTGGGGAAGGCGGAAATCTTCATGCGGCGCTTCCTTCCGGTTCCAGGATCACCTTGATCAGATCCAGTTCACCCCGGGCCAGGCCTTGGATGATGGCCGGTCCTTCGCTCAGCGGGGCAATGCGTTCGATCAACGGCGTCACATCCATGCGCCCGGTGGCCAGCAGTTCGATGGCCGCGGCGAACTCGACGTTGAAGCCGTAGGTGCCGCGCACGGTCAGCTCGCGGGTGACGATCTCCTGCATGTTCAGTTCGATGATGGGCGCGCTGTTGCCGATCCAGGTCACGTTGCCGCCGGTGCGGGTCAAAGCCAGGGCCTGCTGCACGGTAGGGGCAAAGCCCACGGCCTCGAAGACCACATCCGCGCCCAGGCCGCCGGTCAACTCCTTCACCGTTGCCACCGGATCGTCCTTGTCCACGTCGATGGCCAGATCCGCGCCCAACCGGCGGGCCATTGCCAAACGATGGGGCTGCTTGTCGGTGACGAAGACCGGGCCGGCCCCCCGCAGCTTGGCCGCCATCAGCGTGAGCAGGCCAATCGCACCCGCGCCCACAATGGCCACCGTGCCCATGAGGGGCAGGGGCGTGATGGCGACCGCATGGAGCGCCACGGCCAGCGGTTCGACCATGGCCGCCTGCCGCCAGTCCAGCGTATCCGGCTTCGCATAGACCATGGATTCGTGGACGACCAACTGGTCCGCATAGGCGCCGGGGATGTCTACGCCCAGTACGTGACGATTGAGGCAGATGTTGGGCAGGCCGGCCCGACAGTTGGCGCACGCGCCGCACGCCTGGATGGGGGAAACGATGACCGCGTCACCCGGCCCAAAGCGGGTGACGGCGGGGCCGACTGCGCGCACGACGCCACTGAATTCGTGGCCCATGATCATGGGCGGTTTGCGACGGCCCGTCTTGCCGATAAAGCCGTGAACGTCGGAGCCGCAGATGCCGACGTTGCGCACGTCGATGAGCAGGTCGGCTTCACCGGGCGCCGGCGCCGGCGTCTCTTCGGCCGTCATGGTCCACGGTCCCTGATAGATGAGTGCTTGCATGGTGGCTTTCCGTTGTTGGGTCTAGCCCTTGACTGCGCCGATGGTCAGCCCGCGCACGATGTGGCGCTGGGCGACCAGAACAAGGAGCAGCACTGGCAGCGTGATGAGCGTGGCCGCCGCCGTCAGACCGCCCCAGTTGATCTCTTCATAGCTCATGAAGTTGAAGACGGCCACGGGCAGGGTCTTGGTGCGGAAGCTGGAGAGCACGAGGCTGAAGAGGAAGTTGTTCCAGGAAAAGATAAAGGCCAGGATGCCCGACGCGGCGATACCCGGCCGCGTCAAAGGCAGGGCGACGCGCCAGAACGCGCCGTAGGGGCTACAGCCATCGACCATGGCCGCGTCGTCCAACTCCGCGGGGATGTCCTCGAAGTAGCTGATCATCATCCACACGATGATGGGCATGGTGACGATGAGGTGGGTCAGGATCAGGGCGATATAGGTGTCGATCAGCTTCAGGCGCAGGAAGATGACAAAGAGCGGAATCAGGAAGCTGATGCCCGGCTGAATGCGGGCGATGAGGATGGCCAGACCCAATCCCTGCTGCTTATAGCGCGCGATGCTGTAGGCGGCCGGCAGACCGAGCAGGAGGCCGAGGCCGGTGGCGCCGAAGGCGATGATAAAGCTGTTTTTGGCAAAGGTCAGGATATCGTTCTCTTCGATGACGGCCCGGTAGTTGTCCAGCGTCGGCTGAAAGATCCAGACCGGCGGGTAGGCCGTGTTCTGGACCTGATTCTTGAAGGAGGAGAGGATCATCCAGAAAAAGACAAAGAGGAAAGGCACCATGATGGCGATGACCAGCGAGTAGAAGGCGATATTCTCAACCCATTTGCGGATGGGCCGACCCGTCGAGCGGGTCACATGGGAGCCGTACATGGTCTCTCCTTACCAATTCACGCGGCGGAACCGGATCAGCAGCGTGCTCACGCTCATGACGATGATGAAGAGCACGATGAGCAGGGACGAGGCGTAGCCGAGATGGAAATAGTTGAAGCCTGTCTGGAAGACATAAATGTTCAGCGTCTCTGAGGCGAAGGCCGGCCCGCCCTGGGTCATGACATAGATGATGTCGAAGGTCTTGATGGCGTCGATGGTGCGGAAGAGAACCGCCACCACGATTACGGGACGCAAGAGGGGTAGCGTCACGAAGCGCAGGATCTGCCAGCCGTTGGCCCCGTCGATGACCGCGGCCTCATAGGGTTCCGTCGGCAACGCCGAGAGACCGGCCAGGGTCATTAGGGTGATGAGGGGCGTCCACTGCCAGGTGTCGACGATGACCAGGGCCGGGATTACCAGACGCCGGTTGCTGACCCACTCCACCGGCGGCAGGCCCAGTATGTCCAAAAAGTAGCGCAAGACGCCCAGGACCGGGTTGTACATCATCATCCAGACCAGGGCGATGGCCACCGGCGTGGCGACCATGGGGAAGAGGAAGAGCGTGCGCACGACTCCCTTGCCCAGGAAGTTGCGGTTGAAGATGAGGGCGATGGCCACGCCCAGCACGGTTTGCAGCACCACGGCCATGACCGTGAAATAGACCGTGCGCCAGAAGGCGTCCGCAAAACGGGGATCGTCGGTGAAGATGCGGACGTAATTCTCCAGCCCCACCCATTCGGGCGGCGTCAAGCTGGAGGCAAACCACTCGTGAAAACCCATCCACAGCGTATAGCCCAGGGGGTAGAGCATGAGCAGGACCATGATCACGACCGCAGGGCCGACCATGAACCATTGCGGATAACGCATGAAAATGGATTGCCGGTGGGCTTCGACGGCGGCAGAGGCCGCGGCTACCGGTTCAACCTGGGAATCAGACATCGGCGCTTTCTCGAGTGTCGCGTTGGCGATGACGCGCGTTCCGTGATGCGTAGGCGACATGCAACGCACCACGGAACGCGTCAGAGCTACATCAAATCATGATCCGGTACTGCCCAGTTGGAGTGGCCAATCTACTCGGTTCGCGCCATGATGTCGGCCATCTCGACGGCCGCAGCATCCGCAGCTGCTTGGACGTCGCCGCCCTCAATCGAGGTGACGATGACCTTGCCGATGGTGTCGCGGACTTCCGATACGGCGACCACCGGCGGGCGATCATAGGGATACGCAATCTCATTCGACTGGACGAAGGTCTCCACCCAATCGGCCGGGAAGGCGCTGGCGCCGTCGGGATCTTCCCACACGGAGCGGCGACCGCCAGGCACGCCTTTCATCTGGGCGTTCTTGACGATGTCCTTCGAGGTCAGCCACTGCATGAGGTACCAGCTCGGTTCCTTGTTCTGGCTGCTGCTGGCCATGCTGATGCCCCAGACGGAGACGTAGGGATGGTTGCCGGCGGGCCCTTCGGGCATCATGGCGTAGCCGATATTGCCTACAACCGTGCTGCTTTCCGGATTCTCCACCACGGAGAAGAGGCTGTTGGCGTCGGTATACATCGCGGCCTTGCCCTGAGCCAAAATGCCGCTGGCTTCATACCAGTGGTTGTTGGTGGAGCCGGGCGGGCCATACTCGCGCAGGAGGCGACCGTAGAGATCGAAGGCTTCCACCGCTTCAGGCTGATTGATGATGGGCTCTCGATTCTCGTTGAGCCATTCACCGCCGAAGTTGTAGAGGAATGTGCTGAACTGGGTAACGGCGGCTGCGCCCTTGCCCCGGGCCACAAAGCCGTAGAAGTCGTTCTCTTTGTCGGTCAGCATGGCCGCGACCTCTTCCAACTCTTCCATGGTCTTGGGCGGCTCGATGCCCTTCTCTTCAAAGAGATCCTTCCGGTAATAGAGAACCTCGTTCTCCATCATGATCGGAATGCCGATGACGTCACCCCCGATGGTCTCCGCACCCATGACGCCCGCGAGAAAATCAGCGGCGTCATAATCGGGGCTCGTCAGATTCGGATTGTCGATATAGCCCTGGAGCGGCTCGTACCAGCCGGCGCTGTGGAATTTGAGACCCTCCTGGGGCGGCATGGACATGAAGACGTCCACCGTGCCCGCGCCGGTGGTCAGCTCGACCAGGACCTTCTGGCGGAACTGATCCTCGGGGAGGACTTCCAAGTTGACCTTGATGCCGGTCTCTTCTTCGAATTGGGGCAGGTATTCTTCGATGGCGTCGGTCCAGGGGTGCTTGTTGGCGAGGAAGCGAATCTCTTCACCCTCGTAGGCACGCCAGTCAAAGCCTTCCGGCGCCGCGGCCGCCTCACCGCCACTATCGGCCGCGGGAGCGGCGGGGACCGGCGGCGCGGCGCATCCGGCCAGCAGGCCGAGCACGAGTACGAGGATGAACAGCGATTTGACAATACGCATTGATGGTAACCTCCATGGTTACGGCTTGATGGATGACACTATCGCATCAAGACTATGGGTTGAAGATCATGCGGGCAGACGAATCGCGTGCTGCGTTGCGTTTTCCGGTGTTCACCTCGCTTTCTAGGTTCTGCCTGCCGTGGTGATTCACCTGCGTCAGGGATGCAGGCGCTGACCTGATGCAATGTGCGTTTTACCGCGTTTGTCCGCAACGACTAAACGATTCATTCATGGACAGGCAAAGACAAAAATACCGAATCCTGCAAACTGACAACATTTTCGAAAGGGGAGTCGCACAACAGTATGGAGGAATGAACCAAAATGGGCAAGGGACATTTGTCCCGTGATCGACAGGATATTTGGCCTTCTCCCGTTGCGCCCCAGCAAGCCGCAAGCGCGCGCCGGCGCAGACCCCTGCGACGCCGGCGCCGTCTCATCGTCATTGGGCAAAAAGGCGTTGCGCTTTCATCCACGGCGCGGAGTTGTGGAAGTTGGCCGCGGCCGTGCCCGGCGGGACCAGCTCATCGCACGCGGCCCGCATCTCCGCCGGCAGCGTCATCTCCAGGACGGGCAGGAGGTGCTCCAACTGGGCCACGGTTTTGGGCCCGATGATGGGCGCCGTAATGCCCGGCTGGTCCTTGACCCACAGAATGGCCAGCTGCGCCGGGTCGAAGCCGTGTTCCCGGGCCATGGCGACGAAGCGGTTGCCCACCTCGATGCCCCGAGCCGTGACCCGATCGGCATAAATCCCGCCCCGCAGTGCGGCCCGGGAGTCGGCGGGCGCAGCCTGGGCATCTGCATAGCGTCCGGCCAGGATGCCCATGGCCAGGGGCGACCAGGAGATGATGCCCAGCCCCTGGGCCTGACACATGGGTACGAGTTCATTCTCGATGCGCCGGTCCAGCAGGTTGTAGGGCGGCTGGTCGCTGACGAAGCGGGCCAGCCCCTTCAGCTCACTCACCATAATGCCTTCCATGATCTTCCAGGCCGGCGCGGTCGAACTGCCGATGTAG
>CAYZLP010000078.1:5760-10991 GCA_964478635.1 uncultured Caldilineaceae bacterium | reverse complement strand
TCGTCAATTCCTCCCAGGGCGGCGGGAGTAAGGATAGTTGGGTTGTGGGGGAGTAAGGTTCTGCACGCGGCATTGCGTGCGGGTCATGCTGCATTCCGTCTGGAGGCGTTCTATGTTGTCACGGGTGGCCGATAGTCTGTACTGGATGAGCCGCTATTTGGAACGCGCAGAGCACACGGCGCGCTTGCTGGCGGTGCACATGAATCTGGTACTCGACCTGCCGGAGGCGACGGCGGAGACTCGACGCGCGATGCTCATGGCGCTTCTGGGCGGCGACGACGCAGCGGCGGTCGAGAATGATGATGGCCTCTTCACGCTCTTCACTTTTGACCTGCAGAATCCGAATTCGATCTTAGGCTGCGTGCGGGCGGCTAGGGAAAACGCGCGTCAGGTACGCGAGCAGATCAACCTGGAAATGTGGCAGGAGTTGAACGAACTCTATCTCATGCTGGGCAAGGCTCAGGGGTCTAGGAAATGGGCGGAGCAGAACGTCGAACTTTGCGAAGAGGTAATCGAGCGGGCCCAGCTCTTTGCCGGCATCACGGACAGCACCATGCTCCACGGTCAGGGCTGGCACTTTATCCGCTTGGGATGTCACCTGGAAAGAGCCAACGCTTCCGCCCGCCTGCTGGCGGCCGAATCACGGGTACTCTGGGCTGAGCATCCCGGCAAGGTGTATGCTGACCAGCCCGTCTTTCTGGAATGGTTGGCTTTGCTGCGCTCGTGTGCAGCCTTCGAGGCCTATAGCAAAGTCTATACCTTCGATCTGCAGCCGGCGCTGATCGCCGAGTTCCTGCTCCTGAACCGGGAGTTCCCCCGCTCCGTGGCGTCCGCGGCGGCCGGCGTCCAAGAGGCCCTGACGGCTATTGCGGAGGTCACCGGCGCCCCTAAGGGAAATCGAGCCAGTCGCATCGCCGGTCGGCTGCGGGCATCCCTCGACTACGGCGACATTCAGGAAGTCGTAGCGGGCGGTATGAACGATTTCCTGGCCCACTTGCAAGAAGAGTGTTACCGGATCCACGAAGCCGTCAATCAGCTCTATATCACCTATCCCATCGAAGAAAAACTGGTCCAGTAAGATGCAATATCAAGTTCGCCACACCACGCGTCAAATCTACGACCGGCCCGTCCGCGAAAATGTAGTCGAGGTGCGCCTGCGCCCGCGGTCTGACGAGGGCCAGCATTGCCGCGCGTTCGCCCTGGCTACCATGCCGCATGCGAAGCCGGCCGAATTCACCGACCACCTGGGCAATCACGTTCATACCTTCAATGTCCCCATGCGCCACCAGGAACTGGTCTTCGTGGCCGAATCGATCGTCGATATCCTGCCGCCGGTCGCCGTTGAACGCGCGCCGGCATCCCGCAGTTGGGCCGCAATCGACTCGCTTACCGCCGCGCCTGCCTATTGGGAGATGGCCTCGCCAACGGAGCGGACGGCCGATACCCCCCTCCTGGCCAGGCTTGCGGCCGAGCTGGAGGTCGGTCGCACCGACGACGACCCGTTGACGGACGTAGCAACGCTCAACGGGCGACTATACGACGCGTTCGCCTACCGGGGTGGCGTAACCGGGGTCGATTCCACGATTGACGACGCTTTGGAAGTCAGGTGCGGCGTCTGCCAGGATTTCACCCACATTATGCTTGCGCTTCTGCGCAATTACCTCCACGTGCCCTGCCGCTACGTAAGCGGTTATCTCTTTCATCGGGATGATGACCAATCCGCCGAGGATGGGAGCCATGCCTGGGTGGAGGCCTACCTCCCGGGAGAAGGGTGGGTCGGATTCGATCCGACGAACAACGTGCGCACCGGTGAACGCCACATTCGGGTTGCGTATGGACGCGATTATGACGACGTAGCGCCGGCCCGCGGTGTTTTCCAGGGAAAGGCGCACAGCCGGCTCACCGTTGCGGTCTCTGTCCAGAAGCTAGGCGAGACCAAACCTGACCGGGAAGATGAGAGCTGGCAGCTTGCCCGGCAACCCCTCGCGCCGGTAACGGAAGACTACGAGGTCATCGGGCGCTTGTTGAATCAACTCCAACAACAGCAGCAGCAACAGCAATAGCGCAGCATTCCGGGATTGCGCTCACGCATCTACGCTTCCCGAATCTCGTACAGCGCAATCCCGGAATGCTGTGCCGTTCCTCACAACCCACACTCACTCATAGCGCAGGGCTTCGGCCGGATAGATACGCGCGGCCTGATAGGCCGGAATCACCGTCGTCAGCAGCGAGAATAGATAGGCGACCAGGACAATGCCGCCGATCTGGAGCCAGGGAATCGGCAGCGCCTCGGTGCCGGCGAAGACGTCGTAGAAGCCGAGCACGATCTGGCGTCCAAGGGAAAGCCCGGCCAGCATGCCGATAAAGATGCCGGTCAGCGCAATGAAGCTCGCCTCAAAGAGAAACGAAAAGGCCACCATACGCGGCTGGAAGCCGATGGCCCGCATGACGCCAACCTGCTGGCGGCGCTCGACTACGGTCCGCGTCATGATCACGCCCAGGGCCGCAATGCCCACTAGCAGACCCAAAGCCATGAACCCCTGAAAGAGCCGCAATATGCCCCGCGTCAGGGCCTGTCCCTGGGCGAACTGCTCGGCCAGCACGGTGGCGTTGAGTCCGCTGCTCAGGAACGAACGCTCGACGGCCTGGGCAGCACTACGCACGTCCACGCCCTCGGCCACCTTGAGGTAGTAGCGGTCGCCGGTAAAGGGTTGGCCGGTCACCCGGGCAAAGGTGGCCGCGCCGACCTGCAGACCATCTCCCGCCAACGTGGCCCGATTGTCGATCACACCGATGATCTGGACCGTATGGGGCGATGCGCCCTCATCCAGCGTGCGCAGGCGCACCGCGACCTCCGGCAAGCGGCCGCTGTCCAGGGCAAAATCGTTGAAGAGCCGCCGTTCGGCCATGAACTCCCGCTCAAATTCGGCTTCGGCTTCCGGATCGTCAAACTGCGTCATGAAGGCCGGCAGCTCGACCTCGGCATCGTCATCCACGGTGCCCATGACCATGCTGCGGGTGAGCACCCCAACGTCATCCCGGGTGCGAAGAGCTTCCCAGACGGCGGCGTCGTCGGCATAGCCGGGCGCGCGCAGGGCAAACTCGTAAGTGACCTGGGCCTGGTCCAGGTAGCCATCGTTGACGCCCTGGAGCTCCAGCGCCCGCCACGTCTCATCAGAGCGATCGGCGCGCAGCGCGTCCACCGAAGCCGTGGAAATGGCGCCGACTACGGCGATCTGGTCGGCCGGAAAATCCGGGTTGCCCGCCATGGCCGCAGCCAGATCGTCCATGGGATTGAGGAAGCTCAAGATCGAGAAAGATGTCCCGATCTCGAAGCCGGCATTGCGCTCGCTGTCGGGCGTTACCAGCGTCTGGGTCGCATCGATGACTACGGCCATGAGGGTAACGGTGCTGATGACGATGGCAAAGAGCAACATGGCCATGCCTGTACGAAAGCGGGTACTCAACGGATAGGCGATGGCCGTCTTGAGCACAGGGTTCAGCGCGCCGATACCCCCGAGCAGCCGGCTAATGGCGCCCGTAAAGGCGTCGGCATTGAACATGACCACCAGGATCGCGCCCAGAATAATCAGGGGCCCCGTCAACCCGATGCGAATCAGCATCCACGGACCGTCGGCGGCGAACTGGGCGATATCTCTACCCCCGACCGTATCGAGAAGGCTCCACCAGGGTACCGCCCAGATGAGCAGCAGGCCCAGGCCGATGATGGAGTAGACCAATCGCTGAATCTGCTCCTGGCGCATGGCCGTCCGCTCCAGCAGCCAGCCGACGACAAACATGACACCCGTGAGAACCAGCGAGACGCCTACCAGCAGCACACTGAAGCGACCGTCTACCCCCTGGTACATGAGATAGGCGCCGCCCCCGATGAGCGCGAGATTCAGGAGCAGGCGGCCGATCTGGCCCAGACGAGCATTACGGCCCCGCTTCTCGGGCTCCGGCAGATCACGGATGGCGGCCACGATGTTGAGGCGACTGACACGCCAGGCGGCGATGGTGACGACCACAAAGGTGAAAAGCACGCCGATGCAGTAGGCGATCACAATCAGGGGCGTCGACGCTCGGAAGCGAAACTGAAAGACGCCGCCATACTGGCTGAACTGGCCCGCCGCGTTGTTGATGATTCCGCCGATGAAGCCCACCATGGCATACGAGACGAGCAGACCGATGAGAACGCCCAGGGCCGCGGCCAGAAAATCGTAGACCAGACCCTCGGTTGTGAACATCTGGACCAGGTGGCGGCGCTGCACGCCGATGGCCCGGGCAATACCCATCTCACTGCGCCGCTCGGCCGCCAGCATGACGAAAATCAGGAAAATCAGCAGCACGGCCGCCAGGACCGAAAAGAAACCAAAAAGGGAAAAGACCGAACTGAAGATCGAGCCGCCCACGCCGGCGATCGTCACGACCGAGGATTTGTTGAGCGGATCGATGACGTCAAACTGGTTTAGTCCACGGATGGCGTCTCGGAGCGCGGTCCGGTCGTCGGCCGGAATGTCGAGGTTCAGCAGCCACTCGCGCGCAGCCGTGTTGGTCAAAGCCTCGCGCAACGTATCGTTCATTGCCGGTTCATCCAGTGCGGCCGGCAGCGCAGTGACCAGCTCATTGAATTCTGCGATGTTGAAGAGGTTCTCGAAGAAGGAACCGATGAACTCCGGCCCCTCAAATTCGTCCGCGGGTTGGGAAACGCCGGCCGCGGCTTCGGCTTCGATGACCTGGCGCACTGCCGGCCGCCGGAGGATGGTCGCAGTTTCGGCCAGGGCTTCTTCATCCAAGGCCAATATGCGCAAGCGCTTTGAGACCGCCTGGGTATGCTCCATGCCCGTCAATTCGTCCCCTTCATTGGAGACCAGAATGCTGTTGACCTTGTCCGGCATGAAGAAGAGCTTCTGGGCCTCATCCAGGCGCATGACGGCCACGGGCGCCAGGGCTGCCGTCGGACCGGCCTGCTCGACGATGCCGGCCACCCGGTACGGGACGGGCACCGGCCCCACATAAATCTCCAAGACGTCTCCGACCCGGGCATTGAGCCGCTCTGCGCCCAGCCGGTTGAGGTAGACGTCACCCTGGCGGAGCTGCAGCCCCACTTGCGCAAGCACGCTATCTAGCTCTCGGCCCAGGGTATTCAGGTTCAGTGAACCGAGGAGATCGGTCGTGACCTGCTGGACGGCAGCCGTATCCACGCCCGGGATGGTGACCGAGTTGAGCAG
>CAYZLP010000078.1:0-5660 GCA_964478635.1 uncultured Caldilineaceae bacterium | reverse complement strand
AGGCGCTCCATCTCGGCCAGTTCGCCCTCCACGGTGTAGAGGCCAAAGGCTTCGTCATAGTCCTCATCCACGGCAAAGATGAAGCCAAAGGGCTCCCCTTGGCCGCTGTTTACATCTCGAATGATGGTGGGAAAGAGAATTGAGCCGGCCACACCGTCGATGAGCGGTTCATTCTCGGCTTGGGCCTTCAGTTCCCGAAAGCGGGCCTCGCTGATGCTGGGCAGACCGCCTTCAATAATCGACAGCACCGTGGAGAGGCCGCCCTCGGTCAGTTGGGAGAACTCTGCCTCCAACTCCTCCAGCGCAGCGTCATCATCGCCACCACTGCTCACCCCGGCCAGGAGGGAAAAGATGGGCGGCGCCAGAATCTCATCGATGGACCCGTAGGCATCTACGGCCTGCCGCTGCACGGAATAGTTGAGGGTATCCCCCAGTGCAAGAGACGCCAGAATGATAATCGTACTGAGCGTCAGACCAATCACGATCAGCACGGATTGGGCGGGCCGCCGCGGAATGTTGCGCAGTCCCGTCTTGATCAGCACCGGATTGCGCACAAAAAGAAAGACAAAATAGAGCACGATCAGCCCCACCGCAATCAGCAAGGCAAGCATATAGTTATTCAACGAAAACATAACTAAAATCCGTTTCCTGACGAGGAGGGCACGGCGCGAACGGAGCTGCAGACATCGCCTTTATACCGCGCCACAACCCTACGATCCTACGACGCCGACACCCTCCGCCCCCAAAATCTCTCCATCCTGCATCCTCACAATCCGGTCACATAGTTCGCCAATGACGGGATCGTGAGTGACGATGACGAAGGTCTGCCCCTGCTGCTGATTGAGACTGCGCATGAGGGACAATACGTCTTCGGCTGATTTCGAGTCGAGGTTGCCCGTGGGCTCGTCGGCCCAAACGATGGCCGGGTCGTTGACCAGGGCCCGGGCGATGGCCACGCGCTGACGCTGACCGCCGGAAAGTTCGGCCGGCCGGTGATCGGCCCGATCCGCCAGGTCGACCTGGGCCAAAGCCGTCTGGGCGCGCTGCCGGGCCTCGCTGGGTCGTACGCCGCTCACCAGGAGCGGCAGTTCCACATTCTCCACCGCGGTGATCACGGGCAGGAGGTTGAAGGTTTGAAAGACAAATCCCATATTCTCGGCGCGAAAACGGGTACGCCGCCGGTCGTTCATTGCGTGCAGATCCTCGCCGTCGATGAGCACGGTGCCGTCGTCAATTTCGTCCAATCCGGAAAGGCAGTTGAGCATGGTGGTCTTGCCGCACCCCGATGGCCCCATTACGGCAACCATCTCGCCTCGTTCTATTTTTATGTCAACTCCCCGCAGGGCATAAACTGCAATTTTGCCCGACTGATAGGTCTTCTCGACTTCTGTCGCTTCAATTATCGGATTACTCATCGTGATTTTCTGTTTTTCGTTTTCGGTTGTGATGGTTGTTGGTTGATAGATCCTCACTTATGGAGACGTCACTTGAACTTCGTACATTCCCGCCGATTTTCGCGCGGGAGGAATGTACGAAGTTCAAGTAATGTGACAATTAGCCGCCTGCCAGGGCAAAGACTCGCAACACGGACAGGACACCCAAGGTAAAGATTACGCCGAAGACCACGACCATTAGCCACTGCTTGCGCTGCATGAAGTAGCCGGCGCTATTGGTAACGGAATAGAGAAGTGCGCCCACGCCGAGCAGGTAGACGGCCAATCCCCAGCGATAGCCGATGAGCAGGACAATGCCGCCGATGATGAGAGTGAGGGCGGTGACGAGTTCGGCCAGGAGATGAAAGCCCAGCGCGACCGGTTCCGTTCGCAGTTCAGGCACCCGATCGTTGAGCAGCAAATACCCCCACTGCCCGATCATCAGGAGACCGACGATAATGGCAAAACTGGCGCCCAACGGCATGGTACACTCTCCTAATACAGTGCGGCATAAACACCACGGCGGAAGTTCGTCGCCTCTAGCGCTGATAGAGACTGTCGATTCAGTTCCGCCGGGATTTACTAGGCGGTGGCGGGCTCCCCCAGAGCAGTACGTATGGCTGCGGGGTTGGTTGCAGGCTTCATGAAACCAGACCGCGGCTATAAAGGAGCCACATGCCTGCGAGGTAGGTAATGGCGATGATCAGAGCATCGATCTCCATGATGCCCAGGCGGCGCTCGATGCGGGCGACGTTGCCGAAGAGCCCCATTGATGTTAACAGCAATCCCAACAATGCCGCAACTGTCATAACGGCGTTGATGTCGCCGAGAAAACGGCCCTGGGTGTAAAAGAGGTCCGTCAGCGCCAAGGCGAAGATATTGAAGCAGTTACTGCCGAAGAGGTTGCCGATGGCCAGATCGTAGGCGCCAAGGCGCACCGCGGCGATGGTGGTCACCATTTCCGGCAGCGAAGTCACCACGGCTACCAGGGCGGCGCCGATGAAGCCGGTGCTCACGCCCAGCAGCACCGCGATCCCGGCCGAGCTGCGCACCAAGATCGGCGTTACGATCAGCAGCGCGATGGTGGCCAGCCCGAAGCCGATCAGGCCGGTGCGCAGGCTCGGCATGCCGTCCTCGTCGGCCTCCAGATCGCCCTCTTCCATGACCATGGGGTTGTTGTTGTTCAGCACCCATACGCCGCCGATGTAGAGGCCCATCAACATCAAGCTGTCAACGCCGAGCCAGCCGATGGCAAAGGGCAGGTCGGCCAGGATGAAGAAGATGGCCATCGCGGCCAGCAAGACGGCCAAGCTCCCGCTGATGGCGTGATTCAGCAAGACGGCGCGCAGAATGCGCGTGCGCCGGACGATCAAGTCGAGAATGGCCAGCATGAACATGTTGAACATGCAGCTGCCGAAGATATTGCCCGCCGCCAGATCCGGAACCGCCTGGTTGATCGAATTGATGGTAGTCAGAAGCTCGGGCAGGGAAGTTGCTGCCGCCAAGAGCAGCGTTCCGACGAACATGCCGCCCAATCGCGTGCGCACGGCGATCACATCGCCATATTCCGCCAGCTTCATAGCCGCGGCGACGACGACGACCGCGCTAACGCCAAACTGCAGCCAAATCATGCTTCATCCTCCGGCGCAAGCGCATAGTGATCGATCAGGCCTTTGGCATCCGCCAGATCCCAGGCAGCAAAGACGCCGGTGTGGTGTTCATCGAGATTGCCTACCACAGCCTCGGCGGCCGTGAGGCAGCGCGATGCTTCCGCGGCGTCGCGGACGATTACGAAGAGCGTGTAATGGCCCTGCTCGATGCGCTCG
The DNA here is from genome assembly GCA_964478635.1 of uncultured Caldilineaceae bacterium. Lineage (GTDB taxonomy): Bacteria > Chloroflexota > Anaerolineae > Caldilineales > Caldilineaceae > JAGRCP01. The sequence continues at coordinate 2,401 of CAYZLP010000078.1, read as the reverse complement.
ACGATGCGGGGAAAGCCAATGGCATAGCGGGCGCCCACCATTTGCGCGTGCCGGCGGTAGAGGCCGGTGCTCTCCACGATGGTCACGCCCGTAATGCCGGCGTCCTGCCAGGCATCGAGCAATTCATCCAGCCTTTCCGGATCATCAAGCACGAAGAGAACCATTTGCATCTTGCACCTCCCGTTGTTGCACGGCTTCAAAGCCGCTGACGATGTCGAGCAATTCCGCCGTAATGGTGTTCTGGCGCTGGTGGTGATAGGCCGTGGTCAGCTCGTCGAGCCGTTCCTGGATGTTGCGCTCGGCGTTCTGCATCGCGGCCAGGCGGCTGGCATCTTCGCTGGCCAAGGATTCGACACAGGCGCGATAAAGGGCAACGAAGAGATGCTGACGCACAAGCGCAGCAAAAAGCGCTTCCCAATCCATCCTGTAATCCGGCAGGGAACGAGACACCCACGGCGCCTGGGTCAACTGGGCCAGCCAGGCCGAATCGAGGGGCAAGAGGGTCACGCAAACGGTACGATATGCCCGGCCGGCTGCCGGTCGGTTGTGGAGCAACAGCACCCGTTCCACTTCTCCGCTGCTGCGCCAGGCGTCGATGCGGATCAACAATTCCTGCACCAGAGAGCGTGCACCGGCCAGCCCGGTCGGCGTGGGCAGCAAGTCCTGGGCGGCGTACCCCGCGTCGGGCAGCAGCATGGAGATGCGCTCGCCGACAACCAACAGGCGCATGCCCTGCCGGGAGTCCACGGCGGGCCGTTCGCGCAGCAACCATTCGACGATGTGCTCGTTGAATTGGCCGCAGAGACCCTGGTCCGCACCAAAAAGAATAAACCCTTCCCGTCCGGACTCGGCCGCCTCCGAAGGAAGCGACGGACCAAGTTGACGGCGCAACAGCGCCTGCAGACCAAGCTCGACCGTATGATCGTACCGTACCAGAGACGCCACGGCCCGTTCATAGTGGCGGATATTGACCGCCGCCAGCACCTTCATGGTCTTGACGACTTCCAGCAGATCTTCGGCGCCGGCGATCTTGCGCCGCAGCGCCTCAATGGCCTGCATGGGCGCCTCCTGACGAGAACTCAGCCACAACGCGCTGGACCAGCCCGCGCAGCTGCCCGCGTAGCGTCTCGTCGAGCGGATTGCCGGCCTCGATAAACGCACACGCGTCGGGCAGTTCGAGCCGGATAGCCTGCTGCAGCCGCGCCTCGACGGCCTCGATCTCGTCCACAGGCACGTCGTCAAGGAGGCCGCTAGTGACGGCAAAGAGAATGGCGATCTGCTCTGCAGCCGGCAGCGGGCTGTATTGGGCCTGGCGCAGCGTGGCGCGGACCCGACGACCGCGCTCCAGCGTCCGCCGGGTCTCGTCATCCAAGCGGGTAGAAAAGCGCGAGAAGATCTCCAATTCCTCAAACTGGGCATAGGCCAGCCGCAGATCGCCGGCCACAGCCCGGTAGGCGTCCAGTTGGGCCTTGCCGCCGACCCGGGACACGGAGCGTCCCACATCCACCGCCGGCAGCATGCCTTTGCGGAAGAGGGTGGGCGATACGTAGATCTGGCCGTCGGTGATGGAGATGAGGTTGGTCGGGATGTAGGCCGACATGTCCTGGGCCTGGGTTTCAATGATGGGCAAAGCCGTCAGCGATCCCCCGCCCCGCTCCGGCCGCAGGTGGGTTGCCCGCTCCAACAGGCGCGAATGGATGTAGAAAATGTCGCCCGGGTAGGCTTCCCGTCCCGGCGGCCTGCGCAGCAGCAGGGAAAGCTCCCGGTAGGCCCGGGCATGATGGGTCAGGTCGTCATAAACGATGAGGACATCCATGCCCTGCTCCATGAAGTGTTCGGCCATGGTCGTCGCGGCATAGGGGGCAATGAACTGGAGACCGGGCTCATCCTCACCGGTGGCCACCACCACGATGGAATAGCGCAGGGCATCGTGCAGGCGCAGATCGGCGATGAGGCGCGCCACCGCGGCGTTGCGCTGGCCGATCGCGCAGTAGATGCAGATCACATCCTTGTCGGCCTGGTTGAGGATTGTGTCCAGCGCAATGGCGCTCTTACCAGACTGGCGGTCGCCCAGGATCAGTTCCCGCTGGCCCCGCCCGATGGGGATCAGGGCATCGATCACCTTGAGGCCGGTCTCCAGCGGTTCGGTGACCGGCGCACGGGCCATAATCGGGGGGGCCGGCTGCTCGATCTGGCGGCGCTGGCGGATCCGGATCGCGCCCCGGTCATCCAGCGGGCGGCCCAGGGCGTCGACGATGCGTCCTACCAGTCCACGCCCGACCGGCACATCGAGAACCCGGCCCGTGCGGTATGCCTTGGCGCCGGCCTGCAGCTTGTCGCTGTCTCCCAGCAGGACGACCCCGACTTCAGCTTCATCCAGATTGAAGGCCAGGCCGAAGAG
>CAYZLP010000077.1:0-11056 GCA_964478635.1 uncultured Caldilineaceae bacterium | reverse complement strand
ATCAACGGGATCTACATGGCCGTCTACACCTTTTATCGGTTGGTTTTCCTGCTGATCCTGGCCCTGCTCTCGCTCTTGCCCTTCATCTCGGAGGAAACAGAACTGCCCGACGCACCGCCGCCCATGGAAGAGGCGCCGCCGGCACAGTTTCTTGAGCCCCTGCCCTTTCTGGATTGGGCTGGCGGTTTTCTCTTTTGGGGCATGACCTTCTTCTTGCTGATCAACGCGGCGCTAATCTACTTCGGCGCGCACAAGACCGGATTGGCTTGGCTGGCGAATTTCTGGCTGCGCTTGAAGGAATTCTGGCAGCAACTCTTCGGCTCCCTTTCCCGATGGCAGCAGACCAGGCTGACCGTTTCTGAAGAGCAAGCCGGCCCGGGGCGCTCCATGCGCCTGCGCCTGCAGGACTGGTTTCAGCGGATGCGCCACGGAACGTTGACGCCCGAACAGCGCATCCGCTACTACTACCTCGCCATGCTGGAGCAGGCCGAACGGTACGGCACGCCCCGCACTTCCTCGGAGACGCCGTCTCACTACGCACCCCGCTTGTACGAAGTGCTCCACCCGGACGCTGCCGTGGCCGGCGATCGATCTCTGCAAGGCATGCGGGGACACGCGCAAAACCCAGGGGATGCCGCGCCTGGGGCAGGCCAGGACGACATGCCTGGCGCATCCGCAACACAGACGCCCATAGAAGCCGATGAAGCAGAAGCGGGTGAAGATGAAGTCGGCGCCCTGACCGCAGAGTTTGAGCGAGTTCGGTATGCGGGTGAGCAGGTCGATTCCGAAGCAGCTGCACGGGTCGCCGAAATCTTTGCGCGCATCCGCAAATTGATGGGGGCTTAAGGGCCTCGTAAAGTCAAATTTTTTTGCCTTGACGGTCGATTTTGACCTTGCTATAATTCTGAGGTAGAGGAAAGCTACTGGATATGTGTTCACCGCCGGTCATTCCTCACTGGAAAGTTTCCTCTAGCGCATATCCAACACAATCCTGGAGTCGTGCTCAATGGCCGAGTCAGATCAGGTGCAGCCGGGCGCTGACAACGGCGCCGTCGAACAAAGTGCGGACATGGATCTTTTTGAGAAGTATCTTGAAGAAGATCTGACCTTTGACATGCCCTCCCGAGGTGATCTCTACGAAGGCGTCATTGTAGAGGTGCGTCCCAACGAAATTCTGGTCAACGTAGGCAGCAAGCGAGATGGTGTGGTTCCCCAATCCGACCTGGCACGGCTGGATCCGGCATTTGTGAAAAATTTGCGGGAAGGCCAGACGGTGGATGTGGTCGTCAGCCGTCAATCGGATGACGAGGGCCTCTTCCTGTTGAGCATGGCCGACGCTCAGCAACAGAAAGATTGGATCTATGCCCAAGAGCTGCTGGACAGCGGCGAAACCACAACCCATCCAGTCATCGGCTTCAACAAAGGCGGTCTTACCGTTGAATTCAATCACCTTCGGGGTTTTGTACCGGCCTCGCACGTGGTAGACATGCCCCGCAATATGAGTGAGGAAGAACGGCGCCAGGAGTTGGAGAGCCATATCGGCGAGGAGATGCGCCTCAAGGTCATCGAGGTGGAGCGGCGCCGGCGCCGCCTGGTCATGTCCCAAATGTTGGCCGAGCGCGAGTACCGGGCCCAGCGTAAGGAAGAACTCTTCGACAAGCTGGCCGTAGGGGATGAGCTTGAGGGTACCGTGCGCAGCATTCGCCCCTTTGGCGCATTTGTAGACATCGGCGGCGCGGACGGCCTGCTGCATGTGAGTGAAATTGACTGGGCGCCGGTCAAACATCCCAAAGACGTGCTGGACGTGGGCGAAAAAGTCAAGGTCAAGGTCATTCGATTGGATCCTGAGCGCCACCGGATCGCCCTGAGCCGCAAGCGCGTGTTGCCCAATCCGTGGGACACGGTTGAGTCTCGCTATCACCAGGGCGATATGATTCCCGTGCGGATTACCCGGGTTGTCGATTTTGGCGCCTTTGCCGAGATCGAGCCGGGCATTGAGGGGCTGGTACATATCAGCGAGTTGGCCGATATCACGGTGGCCGAGCCCCTCAAGACGGTGCGGCCCGGGGATGAGGTCATGGCCAAAATATTGCGCGTTGATCCTCGTCGCCAGCGGGTCGGTCTGAGCATCCGTCAAGCTGCCGACGCGGGTGTCTTCCTCGAGGAAGAAGAGGAGATTGCAGAGTCTGCAGCCGACGCGTCGATCGAAGAGTTGGATGCAGGGGAGGAAGTGGCTGATGTCGACTTCTCCGCCGAGGAGGCTGGGGATGGTGAGGCAGAGGCCGAGGCGTCTAACGATGTGAACGGTGCGGATGAGCTAGAAGAGGAAGCATAACCTGCCGACGCCCATTCCCTTTGGAGCGCGGCCCGCGGGGCCTGTTTACACGCGGGCAGGTAAGACGTTCCATCCTTTTACCCCCTTGTTTTTGGTCCTCGCTACCGATGTAGGGTATACTAGTGGATCGAAAAATACAGAGTATTGCAGAGCCTGTCAGAATTGCTTCGAGAGTTTCTGACAGGCTTTACACGTTGCCTTTTTTGCAGGTTCGACATGATCGGCTTGAGAGGCCTAGTCCCCAGGGAAAGGGGGTGAGTATATGAGCGTCGAATTACGACCGGGCGAATCCCAGGAAAGTCTGCTGAAGCGTTTCCGCAAGTCGGTTGCCGAGGCCCGCATTCTGCCGATTGTCCGTCAGAAGCGCTGGTTCACTTCCAAAAGCGAAGTGCGCCGCATCAAGAAGCAGAAAGCGATTCGCAAGGCGCGCCGGACGCAGCGCCGCTAACGCGCCTGCGAACCCGGCAACGCCGCGGATGCGGACAGACCGCACGCAGTTTTTTGCAGTGCGTGGCGAGTAGCAAATTTTGTTCGGTAGGGTTGGAGCAGTAAATCTTACGCAATAAGCATTAAGAGCCTATCCGAAAATTCGGTTGTGAGTCCCGAATCTTCTCCAGCCAGCGTGTTCGTCACAGAGAATTTTCGGACAGATTCTAAGCACTAAGTTCTATTCCGCAGAGAAATGGGGGGCTATGGCTGACGAAACAATTGTGCTGGAAGGCAAAATTATCGACACGTTGCCTAACGCGATGTTCAAGGTAGAGCTGGAAAACGGCCATGAAGTGTTGGCCTACCTGTCCGGTAAAATGCGCAAGTACTATATTCGAGTTCTGTTGGGGGATCGCGTGAAGGTGGAGATGAGCCCCTATGACTTGACCCGCGGGCGCATTACCTACCGCTACCGCAATTAAGTTTCGCACAGCTTGATCGGGCGGCCGTTTACGACGGCCTCGCTTTGCTCGTGACCGTCAGATGGCGGTTTCCGAGCGCCCACTGCGGCATATGGCCGATGCGTCCATAGCCCATCGGGAACGCATGATCGATCCATAAAAAGGGCGCCGAAGGTTTGTTCCTTCCGGCGCCCTTTTGCGTTCTTCGGTTGTTCTTCCCATTCCCCGTCTCGGCGGGTTCTCAAGAGGCAAGGGAGACGTAAAGCCGATCCGCCAACTCGTTGCCCAATATTTGAACGGTGCCCGTATCGCCGTTGCGGTGGCGGGGGAGCTCATCGGTTGCGCTTAATACCTCCAGCGTAATCGGGCCGTTAAACGGCGCCCGATCGATGAGGCGCAGTCTCTGACCGGGAACCAGGCTCAGCCGGCCCAGGTAGCGCAGCATGCTGGCGTCATCCGTTCCGACCCTGCGCAAGATGGCTTGCTGACCGGGCTGAAGCGACAGGATGGGCGTCAGATTCTCGTCCGGCATGGAACCGTCGCGGCGCGGAATCGGGTCGCCATGGGGGCAATGGGTGGGATAACCGCACAGGCGATCGATGCGCTCCTCAAATTCACTGCTGATGGCATGCTCCAAGCGGTGCGCCTCGGCATCGACCTGATCCCAGGTGAAGTCCAGAATGTCGATCAGGAATACCTCGAGCAGACGATGGCGCCGGATTAGCTGCAGCGCAGCCAGGCGCCCCTGTTCACACAGCAAGATGCCTTCGCTACTCGATCGCTCGATCAACCCGGAATCCTCCAGCCGCTTGAGCATGCTGCTGGCGGCAGCGGGCGACACGTGCATCTTGTCGGCCAGGGCACTGGTCGTGACCTTCTCGTGCTCGCCTCCGAGTCGGTAGATGGCGGCCAAATATTCCACCATTCCGTCGGTAGTGAGGCCACAAAAAGTCTGCATAACAGTCAGATCCGTCCACGGATTTTTCTAAACAACATGATAAATATTATGCCCCGATTATAAGTCGATCGGAAAGTCGTGTCAATTGCGAAGCATGGTACAATGCAGCGACGCATTACGAGTCTGTCCGAAAATTCTCTGCGGCGAACACGCTGGCTGGGGAAGAGTCAGGACTCACCACCGAATTTTCGGATAGGCGCTAAATCGCAAGCACAGCGAAACCATGACCGACGAAAATTGTGATCTCGTACTGTCTTTGGTTTAGGTTGGCAGATCACTACCGTTAAAACGACTCGCCCCTCATGGATGACAGGATCGCATTATGACTCAGGCTGAGACCGCTGCGCCGGATTTCATGTCCATCCTCGCGACCGGCGCGCGTACAATTGGGATTCCCCTTTCCGCCGATCAACTGGCCCGTTTCGAGCGCTATTACCAGGAACTCGTTACCTGGAATCGCAAGTTCAATCTGACGGCGATTACCGACTATGAGGACGTGCAGACCAAGCATTTCCTGGATTCTTTGGCCGGCTTGCCGATTCTGGCTGAAGAATTGAGGCTGCCGGTGACGCTCCGCCCGGGCGTGCGTCTGGTCGATGTAGGGACAGGCGCCGGCTTCCCCGGGATCCCCCTCAAGTTGGCTGCGCCCGATCTGGACCTGACCCTGATGGATGGAACGGGTAAGAAAATTCGCTTTCTGGAACGAGTGGCCGCGGCGCTGGACCTGGGTGATATCACCATCGTCCAAGGCAGGGCAGAAGAGCTGGGGCGAACGGAAGCGTTCCGGGAACAATATGATGTGGTGACGGCCCGTGCCGTGGCGCCCTTGAGCACGCTGGTCGAATATCTGCTGCCCATGGTGCGACCCGGCGGACTAAGTCTGATTTACAAGGGACCCGGCGCACCGCAGGAATTTTTGGCGGCGCGCAAAGCCATTCAGGTACTCGGCGGCGACACGGTGCGCTTTGCGCCGCTGGAGGTTCCGTTTGTCGAAGGAGGGCGCTTCATCTTGCTGGTGAAGAAGGTTCGAGGAACGCCGGATCTATACCCCCGGGGTCAGGGCCTGCCTCGGCGCCAACCGATCGATTGACCCTATTCGTCAATGCAACCCTTGTCCAGATAGAAGGTCATGTGTTGAAAATGGATAACAGGGTCGATATATTCCACCCGGATGCGCGGGGGAACGGTCAGGGTGATGGGTGCGTAGCAGAGAATGCTCTTGATGCCTGCCTCAATGAGGGTGTTGGCGACCGCCTGTGCGGCTTCGGCCGGAACGGCGATGATCGCGATCTGGCAGCGCTGCTGCGCAATGAACAGACCGACATCATCCAGCGATTGCACGGTGAGATCGCCGACTGCAGCGCCGATTTTGGCCTGATTGTTGTCGAAGACGCCCGTGATGCGAAAGCCACGGTTCTCAAAGCCGTCGTAGCTGGCCAATGCGTGACCCAAATAACCGGCGCCGACGAGTAGAACCGGCCAGACGCAATCAACCTTTAGGATTTTTTCGAGTTGCTTACAGAGATAGGCGACATTGTAACCTGTGCCCTGTTTGCCGAATTCACCGAAATGGCTGAGATCTTTTCTGATTTGAGCAGAGCTAATCCCGAGGTATTCGCCCAATTCCTGGCTGGACGTTACATCCTTGTCCGAGTTGAGCAGGATCTTGAGCGTGCGTAAATAGACCGGCAGGCGTCCGATGACAATATCAGGAATCGGCGCTTTTTCAACCAGCGCGCCTTCCGAATCTGGTGGTTTCGTGGCCATAATTAACTCGTAAATTCGTGGTGCGTTGGCAAACAAGCATAAGTTCACGTTGCTGCTTGTGTATTTTAGCACAAATAATTCTGGACTGCCAAGTGCATTTTCGTCGAAAGCATTGACCGAAAACGGCAAATTGGACCAAAGGTTGTTGTCTAAAATTAGTTCTATGCTGCGTTGTATGCGGCAGGGACGGAGCACGTCGCCGCCGCCGGACAGCCAGAACGGCGTGGCGGAAAAACCATGATTGCCGCACCTAATCAGCTGTGTTAGAATGCCCATGCATCCTCAGGCATCCGGTCGCAGGCAGCGGCTTTCCCAGACGGCCGCATTCACGACCTGATCATTACTCGTTGGCAATCTTAACACTACGCTTTCATTCATGGAGGCATTGAAATGGGTAACCGAATTCTCCACTTTTCTTCCCGGCGCGCGCTGCTGTGGAGCGTATTGCTCGGAACCATGTTGTTGGTTCTCTCCGGCTGTGCGCCTCGCTTTGCGGCAGAGGACGTAGCGATTCCGCAAGAAGGCGATCTCGCCGTAAGCCTGCCGACGATTGTGCTCGATGTCGATGAGCAGGGACAGCTTTCCCTTGGGGGCGTACCCGTAAAGGAACTCGGCGCGGCCTTCGGACAGGATCTATCGGGTGTGGAACTGCCTTCCATGCTGGTGGGATTGCTCTCCCAGGCGAACGTTCAGCACCTGCAGCTCACCAACACGGGCAGTTCATTGACAATCCTGGCCAATGGTTTGCAGTTGCCGTCAATCTCGTGGCAGGAAGGAACGCTGGACTCTTCGGCTGAGGTATTGACCAACCTCGGCGTCATTGACGCAGACATGGCGGCGCTGCTGCCTTTGTTGGAGCAGACCGGCGTAGGCGTGCTCCTCAACCTTCCGGTGGAGGAAGGGGCCGAGCGCTTGCCCTTGGTCGACACCTCCCCAAGCGAAGCGGTACAGAGCGCTCAGGAATCTCAGAGCCGTTTCTTGGGCGCCGTGCGCGATCGCATTCCCGAATTATCGCTGACCATCAACTATAACGAACGCGGGGAAGCCTCAATCCAGGGTATTCCCACGTTCCTGCTGGAGACGCTGGGCGTATCGTTGGATGCGCTGAATCAGGATCCGGCCGTCATACAGCAGATGAAGGACGCCAATATCGAGACCGTCACCATGCGCACCAACGCCGAAGGCGCGGGTATTGGCATTAATGGCGAAGCGTTGCCCTACATCGACTGGAGCGATGGGAAGATGATCTCCTTCCTCATGCTCCTGGAAGATGCAGGCGTGCTGGATAACGTCTCAGATCGACCAGCCGTGCGCGATGCGATCGTGGGACTGATTCAGGAGATTCTGCCCATTATCCAGGCAGCCGACCTGACACTGACGGTGAATTTCAACTAGGCTGAAAATTCGTTTCAAAAAGGGGGGTGGGATGCCGATCAGGCGTCGCGCCCCCTTTTGCGTATGCCAGTTCTCTCCCTCCGCTTCTACCTTCCCACCAGCGTCACCAGGCGTGGCCCGAAGATGGCGCCTGCTACCACGAGGCTGCCCAGTACGGCAAAGACGAGCGCACCTGCCGCGCTGTCCTTGGCGATTTTCGCCAGGGGATGATATTCGGGTGAAACGAGATCGACGACTGCCTCGATGGCCGAATTGACGGCCTCCAGCGCAAAGATCGTGCCGATTGTAACGCCGAGAACCGCCCACTCCAAAGGCTGTATGCGGAAATAGAGGCCGGCCGCGGCCACGACGACCAGCGCCGCCGCTTCAATCCAAGCATTGGGCTGCGTGCGTAGCGTATACGCCACGCCGGACAGCGCGGCTTTGAAGCTGAACCAGCGGCTGCTGATGAAGCCCTGGCGTGGATCCGGTACAATGGGAGGTCTTTTTGTCATCGCTTGCCTGCCGTCGGGTATCGAGAATGGGGCGATGGGTCGTCACTGCGCAGACGCCTGCTGTCCCGGAAGTAAACATGCGTCAACTCGCACCACGGGGGTAAAACTACTCAGCCATCGGCCAAATAGAACGCGGATTGAGCGGATTAGGCGGATTCCCGCTGATCGATCTCGATGAAGATCCGCGCAGATTCGGTAAATCCGCCTAATCCGCGTTCTATTTTTGGCCTAGCTGTATAGATACCCACGGGGACGAAAATCCGTGAGAATCGGCTTGATCAGCGTCATCCCCGGCCCATTTTCAGGCCAGCACGTCAATCGGGATAGAAACGCATTGATGTGTCGGCGTCGTCCCAGGCCGCCAGGATCTCATTCTGGAACTGCACCATCGCGCGTTCGTCGTCGGGCGTGGCATGGTCGTACCCCAGGAGGTGGAGCACACCGTGGACGGCAAGCAGGCGCAGTTCGGCGCTCAAAGTATTGGCATACCGTTCCGCCTGGCGCAGAGCATAGGGCAGTGCAATGACGATGTCGCCCAGATAGTGGCCCAATTCGTCTGCCAGTTCGGGCGGCAATTCCGCTGGCGCCGGGTCCGGGTTGGCTGCATCCTGAGTCGGGAAGCTCAAAACGTCTGTCGCTGCATCAACCCCGCGGTAGGTCCGGTTGAGCCGGCGTTGGGTTTCATCATCGGTGATTACGAGCGTAACGCCGGCATCGACTACCCCTGCACGCGCAAGGGCCGCCTCCATCGCGGGGACGATCTCGCCCAATTCGACCGACGCAGTAAACGGCTCGTCGATCTGACATGTGATTTCGTAGTGGCGCGCGTTGTCGTTCAGAAACTGTTCTTTCTTGCTGCGGCCGGCGCTGCATCAGCTGTCGATGATGACAGAAACGCCATCGCTATCGGTTGAATATTCTTCAACGCCACCCGGCACGGCGCCACCTGATGAGCCGTTTTCCGGGGGCGATCCGCTTTCGCTCGATCTTTGTTCGCCGGCCGGTTGCGGAGCCTGGCGTTGAATCGAGTCCGGGTAAGAAATACGGGGATGATTGACTCCCTCCAACACTCGGAGGAAGACCTCTTTGATGGTCTGCAGTTCGCTAAAAGTCAGATCACACTCATTCAATTCACCATTGGCGACCCGTTCGTCGATGAGCTTGTTGATCAGATCGCGCAGGGCGTCCCGATTGGGCGGCCGGATGGAGCGGACCGCGGCCTCACACGTATCGGCCAGCATCAGAATGGCCGTCTCTTTCGTCCGCGGATTCGGTCCGGGATAGCGGAATGCCGCTTCGTCCACGGGCTCGCCGTCAGGCGCCTCTTTTTGGGCTTTCATAAAGAAAAATTTGACCAGGGATGACCCGTGGTGCTCCCGGATGAAATCCCGAATGCGCGGCGGCAGGCGGTACTTATCGGCCAGATCGAGCCCATCGGTGACGTGGCTGATAATGACCTGTGCGCTAGTGTAGGGATCTAGCTTGTCGTGGGGAGAGACGCCGTCGGCAATATTCTCGGTGAAGAAATAGGGCCTGACCGTCTTGCCGATATCGTGATAATAGGCCCCGACCCGGGTGAGAAAAGCGTCCGCGCCGATGGCGGCGGCCGCGCGCTCGGCCATGTTGCTGACGACGATGGTGTGATGGTAGGTTCCCGGCGACTTGAGCAACAACTGGCGCAGCAGCGGATGGGTGGGACGGCTGAGCTCCGTCAGCTGCAGGCTCGTCGTGATGCCGAAGAGGTTGCCGATGACGAAGTAGCCAATGAGCGCCACGCTGGCCGCCAGCCCGCCGTTGAGCATGGCCAAGAGTTGGAGCTGCACCACGGCCGGGGGGGCGAAGGTGGCATAGGGCACATGATACGCGGCCATGACAATGAGATTGCTCAAGGCAATGGCCAGCCCGGCCCAGAGAAAGGCGGTCAGCCGCTCCGCCCGGCCCAGAATCACCGCGCCGATTAGTGTGCCAATGCCCAGATAACTGACCAGGATCAGGTTGCCGCCGCCCAGATAATGAATGAAGAGCAGCATGACCAGCGTGAGCACCACGCCGAGGCGCAGATCCATCAGTACCGTCACGAGCATGCCAAAAGCGGCCAGAGGGTAGAGGTAGGGCAGCCAGTCGTGGGGGACGATCATGAACTTTGCGCCGAGCAGCCAGACGAGCATGAGCACCACGATGATTGCCTGCTCCTGGAGATCGACCAGCGTGGCAGGACGTAGCCGGTAGATCAGGCCCACGGCCATGGCCAGCAGCGCAAAGGTGAAGAGCGAAGCCCGGAGCGCCGTCCACCAGTCCCACTGATCCTGCAGCACGCCCAGTTGCGCCAAGGCTTCAACCGTGAGCTCATCTGCCTTGTCGCCGGCGCGAATGATGATTTCTCCGGCTTCGATGGCTTCCGTTTGGGGGGGGATGGCGCTGGCAGCCTCGGCCCGCAGCTGCATGGTGCGCTCCGGGTTGAGGGTGCTATTGGGTTTTAGCAGGGCCCGTACCAGGTCGACGGCTACGGCGCTTGCTTCTTCATCCAGCGCCGTGTCGATCTGGGAAGGAACGCGGTTGCGGGCAACGGCCAGCGTGCCTTCCCGGATTTCGTCACGCATGGCCCGATCCAGCGCGGCGGGCGCCTCCTGGGCCACCTGCAGCCACTGCTGATCGGAAAGGCTCACGAGCCGCGTGACCGCTTCCGGCGTCAGTTCCACGCCGCTGATGGCCAGAAGATAGTCGGTTTGCAGCTGGGGCGTGGCGTAGGGATCGTTGCGCACCATGGTGATGAATTCCACCACATCGCGCGAAAAATCGACCTGCTGACGGCGAACCCGCCCGCCGGACACATCATACTGTTCCGGTATGCCGGATTCGGCCCGGGCACGCGCCTGAGCAGTCAAAAACTCGCTTTCATAGACGATGCGGCTTGGTGAGACTACGTCATAGGGCGCCACATCGCCGGGTTTCAGTTGGACCTGGCCGCCGAAAGGAATCTGCCAAGCCAGCAGCGCGATCATCAGCAGCGCGACTGACAGGAGCATCAGGGCTGACAGCCCGCGGTCTAGCCAGTGGGACGGAAGTCGTTTCAAAATTACTCTTCTGCCTTTGGGCTACGCAAATTCATTTCCTGCCTAACTCAGGAGACCGCGGACGACCTGGTTCACGCTGCGCCCGTCGGCCCTTCCGGCGACTTTGGGCATAATGGCGCTCATGACGGCGCCCATGTCGCGCA
>CAYZLP010000076.1:0-11087 GCA_964478635.1 uncultured Caldilineaceae bacterium | reverse complement strand
CGCCCCCTTCCCCTCCCCCACACGGGAGCAACGGGAAGGGTTCACCCCCCATCCATCCAACACACAGCAAACCGAAAAGGGGGTCTTCAGATTTCGTATGATCTGAAGACCCCCTCCGTACGCTCGGGGTGACAGTCACCCCGAGAAGACGACTGCTCTTCCACTGGCTGGAGCCTGGACGATCACCAAAGCCATTCGATTAGCCTAGTACACCGCGGCGTAAATGCTTCGACGGTGCTCAGCACCAGTACCACGGCGGCAATAGGGTAAGTCTACCTCTGGTAGCAACCGTCGACTTATTTCCGCCGGGATTTACTAGCGTACTCATAGCCCTCCGACGCTCCAGCCTGCTTGCATACGCGAGTGGAGTGCGGCGACCAACGAAGCGTATGCGGGGTCGAGCGCCAAATTGCGCGTTTCATAGGCGTCAATGCGGTGATCAAAGAGTTCTACGAATTGTACCGCACCCGCCTCATCCCAGTAGGTGGTAAAACGATAGCGCTCGGTGCGCATGCTGCAGGCTTCGTAGTAGCCCTTATTGAGATCGTGGTACATGGGGCGCCGCCAGCTGAAAACAGCATCCTTCCAGGGCAACTCTGGGGCTTCAAGCAGCGGCGCAAAACTCACTCCTTCCACAAATGGCGGCACGGCCAGGCCACACAGTTCACACAGCGTAGGATAGAGGTCGACATGCTCGGTCAGGCGGTCGGTGTGTCCTGGGCCGGTCATGCCGGGCACGTGCAGCAGGAGCGGCACGTGGAGCGCGTCTTCCCAGAGGTTATGCTTGCCCCAATAACCGTGTTGGCCGTCGCTGAAGCCGTGATCGGTGGTAATGACGATAATCGTGTCCTCCCGGAGCCCCTGACGCTCCAAGGCGTTGATGAGCCGGCCGATCTGGGCATCCCAGTAGCTCATGGCCGCATAGTGGCCGTGGAGCAGGTCCAACTCCTCCTCCCGGGTCGGATGCCATACCCGATCGTACGAATGCTGCCAGTGATACTGGGCCGGTTCCCGATCACCCATGATCCACGGTGGCGATCCGGGAGGTTGGTCCGCAGCGCCGGGAATGGTGAGTCGGGCAGGATCGTAGAGATCCCAGTAGCGTTGGGGCGCACAGAAGGGCAGATGACCGATCTCATAGCCGACGCCGAGGAAGAAAGGCTGCGTACCGTCCTGGCCCTCGATCCAGGCGACCGCCTCATCCGTGGCCTGCCCTTCGACATAGACATTGTCGGGCCCGGACGCGGCCTCGACAGCCGGCCCGCGATAGCGCCGGGGTTCATCAAGGCCGTGACCGGCATCCCGCCATGCGGCCATCCGCTCCCTAACCAGCGCAAAGGAATCCTCTTCTACCCACCAGTAGAAGTGATCGAGCTGATCGGCCGGAATATCATCGGGCATCTGGGGCGTGGGCAAAGTCGGCATCCAGCAAGGTTCATCCCACGACGGATCGTCCCGCTCAAAACCATGCAGCAGATGCCAGACGCCATGGGCCCGGTATCCATTACGTTTGAAATGCTCAGGTAAGGTGGCAAACTCGAATCCCATCCGTCGACGGAACGCCGGAAAAAACTCCCGATTGTCGAAACGCCCCGTCGTCGGCGGCCGGCAGCCGGTCCAAATATTGGCCCGGGAGGGACCGCACAGGGGCGCCTGGGCATAGTGGCCTGCAAAGCGCATAGTGCCGGACTCGGCGGCCAGTCGATCCATATGGGGCGTCACGGCATGGGGATCACCGAACGCGCCAATCCGCGGCCCAAAGTCGTGGGAGATGACAAAAAGGACGTTTTTCATATCATAGACGATTGGTCTGGATTGCCTTCCAGGCCGCGTTGGGCAACACCTCGCCACCCCGACTTTCCAATCCCCGAGTCTGCCGATCGAGCCACTCCGCCAGAGCCAACAGCAGGCGCGCTTTGTCGCCGGCAATTCCCGGATCGTCCGCCAGATTCACTTGCTCGTGGGGATCGGTCACCATATCGAAAAGCTGCACATAGGCCGGCGCCGCGGCCTGCGGAACGGCGTGATAGAGAATCAGCTTGAAGCGCGCATCGCGGATCATGGTGCTATGAATAGGCGGATCAAAATAGCTTTTCCGGTCGCTGATGCCCGTATTACGATAGGCACAGACGGCGTATTCACGCCCTGTGGCAGCCGGAGCTGCCGTGGCCAAGGGCAACAAGTCCAGTGCATCGGGCATGGCATCCGGGCAGGCAATGCCAGCCGCCGCCAAAATGGTTGCAGCCAGATCGTTGAGCTGAACCGGCGTTCCTATCCGCCGCTGGGGCGGAATTCGCCCCGGCCAGCGCATGAGAAGCGGCACGCGAATTCCCTCGTCATAGAGGTGCACTCCCTTTACAAATAGTCCGTGATCGCCGAGTGAATCGCCATGGTCGCTCACGAAAATAAACAACGAATCGTCGGCAAGGCCCTGCTCGACCAGGCTTGCCAGCACCCGGCCCACTTCGTCGTCCAGGAAGGCCAGCGAAGCGTAATAGCCAAGGCGCATGGCCTCAATATCGCTATGCGAAAATTCGTCTGCCGGACCCAGATAGGAGAGTTCTCGCTCCTGAGACAGGGCGTAAATCGCCGCATCTTCCGCCGCCGGCGGCAAGATTGACCGGAGCGTAGTCCTGTCAATCCGTTCGGCATACGAAAGGGGATAGTCATCGTAGGGGTTGTGGGGATCGAAGACGCTCATCATGCAGAAAAAGGGCCGATTGCGATCCGCCCGGA
Source organism: uncultured Caldilineaceae bacterium (assembly GCA_964478635.1). GTDB lineage: Bacteria > Chloroflexota > Anaerolineae > Caldilineales > Caldilineaceae > JAGRCP01. Next base: position 8,351 of record CAYZLP010000076.1, on the reverse strand, counting down.
CAAGAAAATCGATGGTGCTGTCGGCCGCCCAACGTGTGAAGTGTAGCTCGGCCGGTATGTGCTTGAGTCCCCGGCGTTTGGCCCGCAGCCCGGCCAAAAAGACAGGGTCTTTTTTCTCCAACCATTTCACATAGCCATTGAAGGGCGACTCCATGCCCACGCTGGCCTCAATACAATATTCGTAGATGTCGAAGCCGTCGTGGGGATGGCGCGCGGTCTGTTCGTGGACGCCGGAACTAACATGCAGTTTGCCGAAGAGCGCGGTCTGATAACCGGCCTGCTGCAGACGTTCGGTGAACAGAATCTCGTCATCGGGCAACACATCGTAGAGACGGGTTACGCCGTGTTCCAAGATGTGTTTGCCCGTCATTAGACTCGCGCGAGCCGGCGTGCAGATGGGATTCGTCGTGTAGCACTGCTCGAAGCACGCGCCGTCCGCCGCCAGTCGATCCAAGTTGGGCGTAGCAAGCGCAGTCTCTCCATAACAGCCCAGGGAATCCCAGCGCTGCTGGTCGGTCATGATGAGCAGGATGTTCGGTCGGTTGTTTGGTGTCGTCATGTTTATGTTAGGCAAATGCGAAGGAAGTGTGTTGTAAGGGTTGACTCCATGGCTGATCCAGGCCCTTCGCCCCTCACTGCCCCAGCATATTTGGCAAGAATAAGACGATGCCGGGAATGTAGGTAATGGCCAGCAGCACGATGATCAGTACGACGACCAGGGGCATGGTTTCCTTGATAATATCCTGGAGCGGCACCTTGGTGATGCCGGAGACGATGAAGAGCAGCACGCCAAAGGGAGGCGTCGTCAGGCCGATCATCATGTTGAGAACAATCATGACGCCGAAATGGGTCAGATCAATGCCCAATTCCTTGACCAGCGGCAGTACCATGGGAATGAACACCAGCATTATGGTCGAGGTATCGATGAACATGCCCAACAGCAAAAAGACGATATTGATCAGCAGCAGCAACAGATATTTGTTCTGAGTAATACCCAGCAAGACGCCGCCAATGGTCTGGGGAATCTGCTCTTTGGCCACGATGAAGGAGAAGGCAAACGAGGCGCCCACGATCAGCGACAGGATGCCCGTCGTCTTGGCTGTATCCACAGTGACTTCCCAGAGTTCACTCAGGCCCATGGAGCGATAGACGATGAAGGCGACGAAGATCGCATAGAGAGCGGCCAGGGCGCCGGCCTCGGTCGGCGTGACGACGCCGCTGTAGATGCCCCCAAGCAGAATCACGGGCGTCAGGAGCGCGGGCAGGGCCTTGAAGGTGGCAGCCAGAAACTCGGTCAACACGAAGGGATTGCCCATGGGATAATTGCGCTTGTTGGCAATGTAGCCGATGTAGATCATGAGCGCAGCCGACATGACCAGCCCAGGGATCATGCCACCCATGAAGAGCGCGCCGATGGACGCACCCGACAGCATGGCGTAGAAGATCATGGGAATGCTGGGGGGGAAAACCGGGCCGATGGTGGCCGACGTCACCGTTACGGCGCAGCTGAAACCCGCGTCATAGCCATGTTTGCGCATCTGCTCCACCTCCAGAATGCCCACGCCCGACGCATCGGCCACGGCAGAGCCGGTCATGCCGGAGAAGATGAGGGAGCCAATGACGTTTACATGACCCATGCCGCCTTTCACCTTGCCGACCATGGAATGGGCAAAGCCGTACACCATATCGCTCACGCTGCTGGTGTTCATCACCTTGGCGGTAAAGACAAAGAGCGGCACGGCGATGATGATGAATACAGAGAATAGGTTGGTCAGCACCTTCTCGGCCATCAAGCCGATATCGAGCCCGGCGGCCATAAAGTAGAAGGTGGCCGTTGCCAACATGCCAAAGGCAATGGGCACGCGCAAAACAATGATCGCAGCAAAGCCCAGCAGAAAGATGAGAAAGGGAAGATCAAGCGTCATGGCCTGCCTCCGGCAATAAATCCTGGAAATCCGACTCAACGACTTCAGTGGGTGTGAGACTCTCCTCCCGCAGCAGCGGCCGCCGTCCCAGCAGTACGGCTACGTCCTGGGCGATGGCATAAAGCATGCGGCCTATGATCAGAACTTGGAAGATGAGAAACGGCGCAAAAACCATCGACATGGGAATACGCAGGACAGTGGTCTTCTGAAAGCTCATGAAGTCGATATATTCATAGACCGGGCGCAACGCGATGAGAAAGGCGACCGCCACGAAACCATTGCCCAGAAGGCGAAAGATAAGTTGACCCATGGCCGACAGCCGATCATAGACCACTGTGAAGGAGACGTGTTCCGCCTTGCGTTGGGCATAGCAGGCGCCCAGCACCGTGGTCCAGATAAAGGTCATGCTGATGATCTCGGGCGGCCAGGTGAGCGGGTTATTGAGCGCGTAGCGGTAGAAGACCTGAACGACAAAGATGATGAACATCACGCTAAACGAGATCGTCGGGATGTAGATCTCCAGCGTATCCAGCAGAAAATGACCGGCACGTTTGAGCGACATAGGATAATCCTGATCCTCGTACAGTCCGGTGTGAACACCGGGACAGAAATCCGGCGTATCGGCCTGGGGCAATAAATGGTGAAAAATTGCTATCGGAATTCACTAGAACTGATTCGAAGCAAAAGTTCGTAATGGCGACTCCTGACGCGTCTTCGCTGTAAACGACCGAAGTCGCCATTACGACACCGTTGGCCTGCGTGCGTTGCGCGCTACTGGTTGGCTGCGGCCTGCACCTGCTCGAAGAGGTCCATGTCCCAAGTGGCGGTCATCTCTTCATTGCCGAGGACCTTTTCCTGGGCGTAGTCGATGAAGGCCTGTTTGTCGGGCGTGATAATGGTCATGCCCTCGCCTTCAAAAAATTCCAAGAGTTCCGCCTCGGCCTGGAGGTTGGTCTCATCCACCAACTGGCGCGCTGTCTCAACGGCCTGCATGATGGCATCCTGCTGCTCGGGCGATAGGGACTGCCAGCGCTCTTCGTTGATCATGGGGAAGAGCGGGTTGATGTAGTGGTCGGTTAGGACGATATATTTGGTTACTTCGTAGAACTTGGCATTAAAGTCCGTGGGCAGGGGGTTGTCCTGGCCATCGATGGTGCCGGTCTGCAGGGCAAGATAGACCTCGGTGAACGCCAGCGGCGTAGGATTGGCGCCCAGGGCTTCGCCCATAAACAACCAGGTGGGTGTATTGGGCATGCGTAGCTTCACGCCTTCCATATCGGCCGGCGTCATGACTTCACGGCCGATGTCACGCAGGTTGACCTGCCGCGTGCCGAGATAGTAGGCGCCCAGAGGGCGTACGCCGGTCTGGGCGGCAATGTCGTCAAAAATGGCCTGACCGATCTCGCCGTTGAAGGTGTTGCTCATATGCTCATAGCTGGTGAACATGTAGGGTGCGGCGAACATGGACATGTAGGGCACGAACTCTGCCAGCCAGTTGGGGCCGCCGTAAATCAGGTCAACATTGCCCTGGCGTACGGCCGCCTGCTCACCTTCCTGGGTGAAGAGTGCGCCGCCGGGATAGACCTCCACCATCACCTCGCCATTGGTGAGCTTTTCGACTTCCTCGGCGAAGAGTTCCATGCCCTTGGTGTGGGCATCTTCCGGCACGCTGACCGATGAGAAGGTCAGGGTGATGGGCTCACCGGTGGACGCACTGTCCGCTGCGCCACCCGTTTCCGTACCGGTGTCAGTAGGAACAGCCACCGGCGCACAGGCGGCAAGCGCAAGGCTGGCGATGACCATCACGGCGAAGAGTAGACGAATGGAACGGTTCATCTGGGTTTCCTCCTGTCGATGAATTTGAACGCTGAACGAAAACAGTTTTCCCACGAAAGCCGTTTCAGCAGGTCGACACTTGGGAAGCATCGACTAGTTGAAACGCCGACGCGCTAGAGAAAGTCGATGTCCATGGCAACCAAAGCCTGCCAATGTCGTGCAACGGTTGCCGGGTCCGCCCGACGCAGAGGCGATCGTACATCGCCCACCGGAATGCCCCGGCGCCCCAACATCTGCTTGAAGAGCGACAAATCGCTGCCATCGCCCAGCAGATCGCGCACGGCGTTGACCCGGTGCTGAAGCCGGCGCGCCTGTTCCATGTCGCCCGCTGCTGCGGTATGGTACAGGGCAACCAATAACTCAGGCACGACGTTGGCGTTTCCCGAGACGCAACCGTTCAGGCCCATGGCCACAGACATAAGCACCTGGCCGTCGCCACCGTTAAAGGCCAGGAACGCGTCCCCGGCAGCCGCCTTCAGCCGGGTGAGCGTCTCCAGCGAGCCGCTGCTGTCCTTCATACCGACCACGTTGGGCGCGGCGGCCATGATCCGTTCCACCAGCCCGACGTGCAGCATGTTGTTGCTGATCGCAGGGAAGTTGTAGAGCAGGATGGGCAGTTCGGGTACAGCTTCGGCAACGGCGACGTAGTGAGAGAATAAGGCTTCGTCACTGTGGTGATAGACATAGGGCGGAATCAGCGCGGCGGCATCGACCCCGACCGCCTGGGCATGGCGCGTCAGATCCAGGGCCGCTTCGGTCGTGGGCGCCCCGGTCTGGATGATGACGGGCACGCGACCGGCCGCAGCTGCGACGACGCCTTCCGCCAGGGACCGACGTTCGGACATGGTCAACAGGAAGCCCTCACCGGTCGTGCCGGCAGGGAAGAGGCCTGCCACGCCGCGCGCAACCAGGAAATCGATAAGGGGATCTAATGCCGCGATATCCAGTTCGCCGGCTTGATTGAAAGGAGTCACGATCGGCACAATGACGCCGTGTAGTGCGAAGCGCATGAGTCTGCTCCGTCAAGCGTTTGAGCGGCCGGTGGAGGCTGAAACCTCAACGGAAATGTCCGTCTCGATGGACAACACGAGGTCGATCAATTCATCGGCCGCCCGGAGTTGATAGGCATCGAATTCGGGTGCAGGAAGGCGGCAAATGGCGGTGGCAAAGATACCTTTGCGCACCAGAAGCCGCTTGAAAAAACGGATTGATGTGGCCAGATCCTGATTGGCGAAGGCCAAAACCGGCAGAAGGCGGCGAAAGAGCTGCAGCGCCTCCGCTCGCTTTCCACTGCGGTGCAGTTCCACAATCCGGACATAGATGGACACCATGCTGCTCTCGGGGATCATGGCGTGCACACCCCGATCCAGGGCCTCAATCAATTGCGGCACCGCCCATCCCCCCGATACGTGGAGCTTGCCGGCCGTGGCTGTCAGGACTGTCGAATATTTCGGGCCGGCCGGCACGGTCTCTATCTTGAGATAGCGAACTTCCGGCACCGTATCAAAGAGCGCTTCAATTACGCCAAGCTCTAGTCCCGGGCCGGTGAAGTCCAGATCCTGTACCATGAGGGGCATGGCGGCCTGCCGGGCAATTCCGGTAAAGTAGGGCACGACCTGGGTCTGATTGCGATACAGTTCGGGCGGCACGGCGACCAGTAGACCGGCAGCGTTCTGCCTCCGCGCCACGAGGCCGATCCGCTCGATGACGGCAGGTTCATGAGAGCCGACGCCCCAGAAGACGGGCAAACTCCCCGCAGCCTCTTGAACTCTTGCCGCAACGTGAAGCTTTTCCTCCAACGACAGCCAAGCGTTCTCGCTGGCAACAGCCGGGGCCAGTAATCCGGCAGCGCCCGCTTCCACCGCTTCGTCCACGAGGCATTGCAACGAAGCGTCATCAATCTGGCCCGATATCAAGAAGGGCGTCTGCACCACGGCCAGAATTCCCAGTGGCCAGGGAATGCAATCCCGAGCGTGCGGGTTTTCTGCGTCACCCTTGCTTCCCCCTCGGTGCTCTCTGTCCAAATGCCTTTCTCACTTTCTCACTGTCCGCTGCGCTCCAGTCCAAAAGCTGAGGTCCGGGCCGGCACGTACCCCTGCAAACGCGAGATTTGGTGTGCGGTCTGTAGAAGCTGTGCTGCCAGCGCGGAACGCTGCGCCTCAACGATGGCCGGATCGGCCCCCGAGATACTGCATGAGCCGATTACGCTGCCCTGGGCATTGAAGATCGGCGCACCAAGACAATAGGTACCCGGTTCATGTTCGGCATTGTCGATGGAGTACTCCCGTGCGCGAATCGCGGCCAAGTCTTCGTGCAGCTTGGGCCAGGTCGATATGGTATTTGGCGTAAAGCGAGGCATACCGCTGGCGTCGAGAATGGTGCGGACACGCTCCTCTGGCAAATAGGCGAGTATGGCTTTGCCCACCGAAGTGCAGTGGAGATGCGCACGGTCGCCCACGGCGGTCCGGGCTTCAAGCCGACGGGGCGATTCTACCGCATAGATATAGAGCGCCCGATCATGGTCCAAGATCGTCAAATAGACCGATTCATGGGTGGTGTCGGCCAGCGCGCGCAGATAGGGTGCGGCCGGATCGCGCAACTCCACGTTCACCCGGATCCGTTGGGTCAATACCAGGGGCGCAGTGCCCAGCGCGTAGGCGTCCCCATCCACCTTTTCGATGAAGCCCTGGGACAGCAAAGTATTCAACAGATTATGGGTTGTGCTCTTGGGCATTTCCAGGCGAGCACTGATCTCGGCAAGACTCAGGCGGGGCTGCGTTGCCGAAAACAGGTTGAGGATACGAATGGCTTTTACCACAGAGTTGATCACCCTGCAGGCTCCTTCATGAAAGATCAGTGAAGTACAAAAAACGCATCTGCTATGGGCGGAGCGACCTCAATGTGCGATCGAAGCGGCATCGTCAGAAATCCTGGCGCAGATGTCAATGATTTCGTGAATGCGGCGATCTGGTACACCCAAATCAATATCGGCACAGACCAAATCGCACGGGCCGTATTCGCGGGCAATGCGTTCAAAATCGGCGGCGAGCGCTGCCGTAGATTTCTCGGCAATGTCCATGGGCGTCACCATCACGGCTCGCCGGGCGTGGGGAAAGGCAAGAGCCGCGCGTTGCAGGTCAGACTCAATGCCCATGTCCACGTAGGCGACATGGGGCACGGTCGCATAGTGGGGCACATAAGGATCGGCATTCCAGGCGCAGTTATGAATGCCGATTGAGCCAAACTCCTGGGCCAGTCGCAGGTCATAAGGGAGTACGAATTCGGCATAATGCTGGGGCGAAATCATGTTGACCAGACAGTTACTGACGGTGAAATGCGTCAGTTGGACGCCCGATGCGGCCTGGCGAGCATAGAGACGGCGCGCACCTTCGATCATGGTCTCGACGATACAGTCGAAGAGATGCTTCACGCGTCCCGGATCCATGGCCATGTCGAGAAAAAGTTGCTCGCCCCGCATGCGATAGCCGGAATTGATCACACTTTGCCAGTTGATGAAACCGTCCAGCCGTTCGACCTGTCCATCGATCCAGTCGACCTGAGCCATGAAGGCTTGCCAGAGCGGATTATTGTCCAAAGCGGGAGGCTCCAACGCATCAAGCATGTCATCAGTCAGGTATTGGCCGTGTTCACTCCAGGGCCAGTCCGCCTCCTGCCACCAAACGGGAACCCCGTAGATGCAGGGAATCATCAGGGCGCCGTACACGCCGGTGATAAGATCCGTCGGTTTATCTGAATCCTGCAGCGCACCGATGTGCGCATCCGGACCAAAACGCCGTCGCGTCGCATGCGCCATGGCCACGATCGTTTCGGCGCGGTAAGCGGGATCAGTGTGCCAGCGGGCGCCGAAGTCGATTTCCCCCGCGGCATCACGATACCAGCGGGGCGTGAAGCCGATTTCAGGCCGCAAATAGGCCTCGTCGCCCGCGGCCGGACGGCGGGTAGCGGGTGCGGCATGGGCGATGTAGCTGATCAATTCGGAAGTGGCGTGAACAGTCGCCGGATCGCCGGACATTTCCAGTTCTCAACCGAAAGATATTCAACATTATGGAACGCAATTGGTGATTATAGAACGATGATAGTACACGGCGTGGAGGATGTCAAGAGGCAATTTTCGGACAAAAAACCCCGGCACGGAGCGTGCCGGGGTTCTGGGTCAAACAAAAATGTACTAGCGCTTGCGGCGCATCAGTACGGCAACACCGCCCAGCGTGACGGCTACGAGCACCAGGGTGGGAATGGTCGTGGCGGCAGTCGGCAGCGCGGCGCCAGTCTCAGGCAGGGTGCCGGGAGCCTCCGTATCGCCCTCGTCACCGCCCATGTCGCCTTCATCGCCTTCATCGCCAGCGTCGCCCTCGTCACCGCCCATGTCGCCTTCTTCCGTCGTGGCCGCGGCCGTGATGCGTCCGGCTCCGCCTTCAGGATAGTCGGCAGCGGTGATCGCGCCGCCCAGAGGGCCAGTAATGTAGTTGGCCAGCGCCTGCTGATAGCTCACGCCCAGCGGGGCAAATTCGGCGTCCCCAAAGGGATATTGATCGCCGCCCCGGGCCAGGAAGTCGATGGTGGCAATGT
>CAYZLP010000075.1:9526-11141 GCA_964478635.1 uncultured Caldilineaceae bacterium | reverse complement strand
CCGCCGGCTTCCAGCTGAATGAAACTTCCGTTGACGAGCATTTGCTTGTAGAGCATGTCCGGCTGGGGACACCCCAGGCTCCCGTCCGGCCAATCCACCTCTACGATCCGCACCAGCGAGATTTCACTTTCGTCCACGTTTAGGCGGCTCGCCAGATCGGTTACGGCCTGCTGGACGGGCGGAAAGGCGCTCAAATCGGGCTGGGGCATAGGCTCCTCCTCCGGAATGGTGGTGGGTGTTGCCGCGTCCGGCATGGGCGAAGACATTTCTGAGCCGGAAACGGCGCCGTGCGGCGGATCGGGCGGGGCTTCGACAAGGGGAACGCACCCTGCGACCAGCAGAGTACACAAGAGCAGATTCAGCGCACCCCACAAGATTCTTACCCGCATCTTCCCTCCTCTTTGTCGAGAACTCGAGTCCTGTCGCGTTTCAGCGCTTCCCTCTCTTGACGCCGGGATATCCGAAGAGGTTCCCAGGGTTTTGCAGGGTACAGCCTGGAAGAGGGGGCATCAGCGTGCAGAACCGCCAATCAAAAAAACGCCCGGCGGCTTGTAGAATCGCTTCCTACAAGCTGCCGGGCGTCTGTTTCATGTTGCAGCAACCGCCGCGTCGGCGTTAGCGCCGCCGGTCGCGCCCGCCGCCACGCCGATCACGCCCGCCACCGCCGCCACCGCGCCGGCCGCCGCCGCCACCACCGCCTTTGTCTGCGGCCTGGGCTTCTTCGACGGTCCAGCCTTCGAGGACGGCCTGACGGCTCATGCGTACTTTGCCGTTGTCCACCGAGACGACCATGGCCGTCAGCTCATCACCCAGCTTGGCGATGTCCTCCACCTTGTCGACCCGGTAATCGGCCAGCTGGCTGATGTGAATCATGCCATCCACGCCGGGCAGAATATTGAGGAAGGCGCCGTAGGGCTCCACGCGCACGACGGTGCCCGTGTAAATCCTGCCAACCTCGACCTCTTCCATGAGCTGATCGACCTCATCCAGCGCCTGTTCGGCCGCCATGCCTTCGCCGGAGATGTAGACGGTGCCGTCTTCATCGATATCGATCTTGACGCCGTATTTTTCCTGCAGGCCGCGCACTACCTTGCCGCCCGGACCGATGAGCTTGCCGATCTTTTCGGGATCGATGTGGGTGGTCAGGATGCGGGGAGCGTAGTTGCTCAGTTCTGCGCGCGGTTCGGGCAGCACTTCGAGCATCTTGCCCAAGATGAAGTTGCGGCCTTCCCGGGCCTGGGCCAGCGCTTCGCTGAGAATGTTGAAGTCCAGCCCCTTGATCTTGAGATCCATCTGCAGGGCGGTAATGCCGTGCTCCGTGCCGGCGACCTTGAAGTCCATGTCGCCCAGCGCGTCTTCCATGCCCTGAATGTCGCTCAGCACCTTGTAGGCGCCCGTCTCCTGATCCTGGACCAGGCCCATGGCGATGCCGGAGACCGGGGCCGAGATCGGCACGCCGGCGTCCATGAGGGCCAGGGTGCTGCCGCAGACGGAGCCCATGCTGGTGGAACCGTTGCTGCTCAGCGCTTCACTTACCAGGCGCAGGGTATAGGGATAGTCTTCAGGCACGACCGGTACCAGGGCCCGCTCCGCCAGCGCACCGTGACCGATCTCG
>CAYZLP010000075.1:0-9485 GCA_964478635.1 uncultured Caldilineaceae bacterium | reverse complement strand
GCCGCGCAGGGGATAGGCCTCGCCCGTGCTGAAGGGCGGGAAGTTGTAGTGGTGCATGTAGCGCTTTTCATCGGCCGGCTGGAGCGTGTCCAGGCGCTGGGCATCGCCGGGCGTGCCCAGGGTCGCGATGGTCAGCACATGGGTCTCGCCGCGCATGAAGAAGCCGGAACCGTGCACCCGGGGAATGCGACCGACTTGACAGCTAATCGGACGGATTTCGTCCATGGCACGACCATCGGGACGCACGCCTTCGGTGAGGATGCGGGTGCGCACGACGTTCTTGACGACGCTGTCGAAGGCATCGTTCACGTCCTGGGCCGACATTTCTTCGCTTTCAATCTGCGTCGCGAAAGCGCTCTCGACCTCGGTACGCACTTCTCGCAGCGCATCGCTGCGGCCATGCTTATCGAGATCCTGGGCAAGCACGTCCGCCACTTTGGGTTCGGCCGCTGCCGTAACTGCTTCTACCGTGGCCGGATCCGGGACGAAATACTGGACCACGGATTTTTCTTTGCCCACGTCGGCCCGCATCTGCTCGATCATATCGAGTACGGGCTGCATGGATTCATGGGCGATCTTCAGCGCTTCCAACATGAGGTCTTCGGGCAGTTCATAGGCGCCGGCCTCCACCATGAGGATGTTGTCCCGCGTGCCGGCGGCCACCAGGTTCAGGTTGCTCCGGTTCAGTTCATCGGCCGTCGGGTTGACGATGAATTCACCCTCGACAAAGCCGATGGTGCTGGCCGCCACGGGACCGTTCCACGGAATGTCGCTGATATGGAGGGCGGCGGAGGCAGCGCTGATGGCCAGCGGATCCATCAGGTTCTCACCGTCCGAGCTCAACGCCGTGATGATGATCTGGGTTTCATTGCGCATGCCCTTGGGAAAGAGGGGGCGCAACGGGCGATCCACCAGGCGGGAGACCAGGATGGCCTGTTCGCTGGGCCGGCCTTCGCGGCGGAAGAAGCTGCCGGGAATGCGCCCGGCCGCATAGAGCTTTTCCTCAAATTCAACCGTCATGGGGAAGAAGCTCATGCCCGGCCGCACATCTTTGCTCATGGTGGCCGTGGCAAGCAACACCGTGTCGCCATAGCGAACGGTGACGGCGCCGCCGGCCTGTTGGGCCAGCATGCCGGTTTCGAAACTTAGGGTGCGCCCGCCGACGTCGGCGGAATAGAAGCGCGCGCCATCAAACATTTGCATGAGTCATTCACTCCTTTTCATGCAGCAGCAGCCGGGACGATTCCGATCGTCCGGCTGTTCCCACAAACTTGTGGGTCTTCAAATTTCGTAACGGCGGCGTACGTTGGCGGGGCAGTGCGCTGTACGAACGAGGTTCGGAACTGGAGACCGAGACGAAGCAGCCAAACCGCAAGAGTGTCGAGCGAAAATGACACTTCGTCGCGCTTTCCAATACCGGACCCCGTAACGCCTGACAGCAGTGCAGAGCCTTCGGTGAACGTCATACCGCCGGGACTAACTAACGCAAATCAGTCTTTGCCGGTTTCATGGTCGAGTCTTCCCGGTGTGGTCCGTTACCGTTTGACTTCGGGTGACCACGGAAGCCCATGAAAAAAAGAGGGGACGAAGCGCTCTTGTGCTCCGTCGCCCTCCCATTAGGCCAACCTATTTGCGCAAACCCAACCGCTCAATCAGTTGTTGGTAGCGGGCGCTGTCCTTGCGCTTGAGATAAGCAAGATGGCGCCTGCGCTGACCGACCAGCTTCAGCAAACCCCGGCGCGAGCCCTCGTCATGCTTATGGGTGTTGAGATGCTCAATCAGGGCGTTGATGCGGGTGGTCAACAGTGCAACTTGTACTTCCGGGGAGCCAGTGTCGTTGTCAGAAATCCGGAAATCTTCAATCAATTGCGACTTCTGAGCCTTAGTAATACTCATGTGGTACTCCTAGTCTCCTTACCGCCAAGCGGCCATTTGAAAAGCAGTGCACCCCACTGCAAGGTCTATTGGCCAATTCACCGCTGTACCGGGCGCATGTCTCAGCACAATAGTTCGAGTCATTATAACAGCACCGCGCGCAAAAAATCAAATTTTGTGTAAGTCCGCATTTTAACGGAATCATTTCTTGACAAGTCGGACGAAACCATACTCAAACTGCCAACGTTTCGGCGCCAGGATACTATGATATGATTAACGGAGAGTAAACGGGGTCGGGAAAGATTGAGATCATGGATTCGCTGCGCGGCGTCGTCGAGCGCATCACCTATCATAACGAGGAAAACGGCTACACGGTGGCCAGGCTCATGCCCGAGCGCCCTCTGGAGCGCAGCTTCGACGCGCGCGGGCGAGAGGTGACCATCGTCGGCAACTTACCGGCCATCAATGTCGGGGAGAGCGTGGAGCTGACTGGACGCTGGACGGTCCACGGCGACTACGGGCGTCAGTTTGCGGTGGAGAGCATGCGCACCGTTCTGCCGGCCACCGTGGCCGGCATCGAAAAATACCTGGGCAGCGGGCTCATCAAGGGGGTGGGTCCCGTCACTGCCAAGCGTATCGTCAAGCACTTCGGCCTGGAGACGCTCGACGTAATCGAAACATCTCCCCAGCGGCTGATCGACGTGCCGGGCGTGGGCGCCAAGCGCGTCCAGATGATCACCACCGCCTGGATCGAGCAACAGGCCATCAAAGAGGTAATGATCTTCCTGCAAAGCCACAGCGTCAGCACCAGCCTCGCGACCAAAATCTACAAGACCTACGGCGACGATGCCATCAATATCGTCCGGGAGGATCCCTACCGGCTGGCCCGGGACATCTACGGCATCGGCTTCCTCACGGCCGACAAGATTGCCCAAGCCCTCGGCATGCCGGCCGACTCGCCACAGCGGGTGGCCGCCGGCGTTACCTATGCGCTCAATCAGGCTACCGACGAAGGCCACGTCTTTTTGCCGGTGGGGGAATTGGCCGAACAGGCGGCCAAATTGCTCGACGTCGAAACCAGACAGGTCGGTATCGGCATCCTGGCGCTCTGGCGCGATGATCTCGTCAAGCTGGTCGACGAACCCGGCGGGGAGGCCCTCACTTTGCCCGCGCCGAATCTTGCAGAAGAAACGCCGAAGTTGGTGGCCGAGGGCGGCGCTTTTTATGCCCCGGACACGCTGGCCGCCGCCCAATCCCTCCTCGCCGAGGAGCGGGCCGTCTATCTGACGCCCCTGTTCTACAGCGAGACCGGCGTGGCCAACCGGCTCGCGCGGCTTGCGGGCATGGGTGAGAGCCGGCTGACCAGCTTTTCGGCCAATCGCTACAATTGGGACGCCGCTTTCTTCGCCGCTGCCCGCAGCGATGGCCTGGAGCTTGCGCCCCAGCAGCGTGTTGCGGTAGAGACTGCCCTGACGAAACGGCTCACCGTGCTGACCGGCGGTCCCGGTACTGGCAAGACGACTACGGTACGGACGATATTGCAGCTCTGCCGCCAGGCCGGCCACCGGGTGCTCCTGGCCGCGCCGACCGGCCGTGCAGCCAAGCGGCTCGCCGAAGCCACGGGCCATGAGGCCAAGACCCTCCACCGGCTCCTGGAATTCAAGCCGGCGGAGGGCATGGCATTCAAGCGCAATGAAGAATCCCCCTTGGATGCCGATCTCCTCATCGTCGACGAAGCCTCCATGCTCGATCTGGTTTTGACCAATCACTTGCTCAAGGCCATCCCGGCCGGCATGCACCTTCTCCTCGTCGGCGATGTCGATCAGCTGCCCAGCGTTGGGGCCGGCAACGTGTTGAAGGATGTGATTGCTGCGGTTGAGGGCTTGAAAGACAGAGATCGAGCGATTGAGCGCTTGAAGTCTGGATCTACGACGGACAGTCCGCCTGGTGATCGACCCGAGGCAGACAAACAACCTCCAGTCTCCCAATTTCCCGATCTCCAGCCCTCAATCTTTCGTTTCTCCAATCGCCAATCGCCTGGCCTTCCCCTCCCGCAAACTGCCGTCATCCGTCTCGACACCATCTTCCGTCAGGCGGCCGGAAGCTACATCATCACCAACGCCCATCGCATCAACCGCGGGCAAATGCCCACCATCGACAATGAGGGTGCGATCGATTTTTTTGTCTTTCGGACGGAAGATCCGCAACGCGCTGCGCAACTTTGCGTAGAGTTGGTAGCGTCGCGTATTCCGCGTCGTTTCGCCATTGCGTCGGAACAGATTCAGGTATTGAGTCCCATGCACCGTGGCGTTGTGGGTGTGGGCGCCCTCAATGAGTCAATTCAGGCAGCCGTAAACCCGCCGGCGTCCCGACGGGCCGAGCGGCGTTTTGGCAACCGGCTCTATCGGGTCGGGGATCGGGTGATGCAGATTCGCAACAACTATGACAAGGACGTCTACAACGGTGACATGGGCTTTATTCGGCGGATCGACAACGAGAATCAGGAAATGCAGGTGGAAATCGACGGCCGGCCCATTGCCTACGATTTCTTGGAACTGGATGAACTGGTCCATGCGTTTGCCATTAGCGTCCACAAGAGTCAGGGTAGTGAATTCCCGGCCGTGGTCATTCCACTCCTGACCAGCCATTACATGATGTTGCAGCGCAACCTGCTTTACACGGCCGTGACCCGAGCGCGACAGCTGGTTGTGCTGGTCGGTCAGCCTCGGGCGATCGGGATTGCCGTGAGCAACAATAAGGTCACCGCACGTTACACCGGCCTGGATATGCGCCTTCGGCGCCATGAGCCATAGCCTGCGCGCCGTAGATCGGACGCCGCCGTGCCGGCATGGCGGCGGTTCCGCCGGGAAAGGAAGATTATTGTATGCCTCCTGCTGACTTGCCGTTAGCCATCCAGCTCTATTCCATGCGCGAGATGCGCGAACCGTTCGAACAAGTCCTGGCCAGTATCGCAGCAATTGGCTATCGCGGGGTTGAAACCGTCGGGAATCAGGGGATGACGCCCGATGAGCTGCGCCGTCTTCTCGATCGCCATGAATTGCAGGTCGTATCCACCCATGTCAAGCTCATCGACCTGGAAGAAGACCTGGATGAAATCGTCGCCTTCAATCGGGTGGTGGGAAATGAGACCCTGGTCATCTCGTCTCTGCCCCTGGCTCTGCGCCCTGTGGATGGGGTGGGGTGGGCGGCCGTCGGCCGGCGCCTTAACACGCTGGGCAAGCGCTGTCTCGAACAAGACATGCGCCTGCTCTATCACAACCACGAATTTGAAATGGTTCGCTATGATGGCCGAACCGCCATCGAGTGGATGTTGGAAGGCGCCGATGAGGAAAATCTCGGCTTCGAGCCGGATTTGGCCTGGATCGTTGCCGGAGACATGGATCCGGCACTGCTGCTAACCCGTTTTTCGGGGCGCTGTTCCCGCATTCACCTCAAAGATCTTGCCCGGCCAGGCGAGGCGGAAAACGAACGGGGCGTGGCCGACGTCGGGTATGGCCGGCTCGACTGGCCAAGCCTGCTGCCCCTCGCTCGCAAGACGGGGGCGGAGTGGCTGATTGTCGAACATGACCAGCCGGTCGATCCCATCGCCAGCATCCGGCGCAGCTTCGATTATTTGCGTTACAACTGGGAGGAATGAAAATGGCACGTACGGCCATGTTTGGCGGACTGGTGGTCGATGAGCAGGGCAACGCGGCCGATGTTGCCTTTGTGGGCGAAAGCGCTTGCTATGTGGTCGACGACGACGGTTTTCACCGCCATATTGACGCTGAAGTGGTGGACCGGCAGGTGCTGCGCTTCATGCGTGGCCAAGTCGAGGGCCAGCGCGATCTGGCCGTGACCGCAATGCTGGATATGCTGGGCCAGGATGACATCTTTACCAAGGCCGCCATCGAAACTTCCATCGACAACATGGAAGAGGCCGTGGGGAACCCAATCCCGGAAGATGCCCGCCAATGGCTGGGCATGCTCGGTTTTCAGATTGTCATCGACGAGCGGGGGGAGGTGATCGACATCAACCTGCCGGCGACCGGCATCGAGGATGAGTAATAGAACGCGGATGGAGCGGATCGGGCGGATGATGCGGATCTTTTGAAGATCCGGTCAATCCGCTCGATCCGCCAAATCCGCGTTCTATCACCTCCCGCTGCGCGTAACCTCATAGCGATCCGTGACTATGTTCTCCGAAAGGGGAATGGCCAGCGTGTCGGGGCTGTAGCCGCTGAGCAGATCGTGGCTGCGGATGAGAATCTCCGTGACGTCGGCCGGGATGATCACGCCGCTGAGACTGCGGGTGAAAGGCTGCTCGTTTTCGTGGGGATGGAGCAACACCCTCGTCCCCAGAATCGTGCCGTCGGGCGTGGCAACGTGCCAACCGTCCGCGTAATCTTGCCACCCCGTGTCGGGGTAGGCCAACGTGACGTCGAAGCGCCACGTCTCACCGTCCTGCGTGATGCGGACAAAGCGGATTTCGGGATGGGGTGACGTGAGCGGCTCGGCTGCCATCTCCGGGAGCCGTTCTGCAACCGACAACGGATCAAGCTCCGCCGGCCCGTCAATGCGAACCGCACTGGTGCCGCCCCCCTGCGCCTGCTGTAGAAAAAGACTGCTTTCTCCTTGAGAGCTCAGCAACTCTCCCTGCCACAGATTCCCGTTGGCATCCCTCACTTCAACATAGCGATTCAGGTCTTCGCCCCCGGCAGCATCTTCGATGGTCGCCAGGAACGTGTTGCCGTTGCCTTCAAAAGCAAGTTCGGTCACCTGGTACGCGGCCTCAGACGGCAACGCCGATTGGGTCGATTTCGGCGTGATGGGCGCCGCGCAGCCGGCCAACAAACCGATCAACAAGACGCCGACGCCGACAAGCCCAAGACCTCCTCCCCACGATCCGTGCCCGGCATGACAAGCGATCATTCGGTCCCCCCTGTAGAGACGTTGCATTGCAACGTCTCTACGCGTTGCGGATGTTGTTCGAATTCCGTCCGTGATTTTCGTTGGTCTGAATGTGCAGGAGCGCCATGGCCACGGCTGCAGACCAGGAAACGATCCGGAATTCGCCCTGGGTCAATGCTTCCTGCAATGCGCGCCGGCTAAGCCGTACGAGCGTTTGCTCTTCCAGGTCATCCGCATCAATGGGCTGCACATAGTGCGCACCCCGGGCCAAGAAGAGGTGCCCGTTGCCGCAGCCCCGGTTGCCGTCGACTGCATAATGGCCCAGCGCGATCCATTCAGGTGCGGCATAGCCGGTCTCCTCCATCAATTCCCGCCGTGCTGATGTCAGCGGATCTTCGTTGGGTTCCAGATAGCCGCCGACGATGGCCAGGGTCATACCCTGGGCTGCATATTTGAATTGGCGAAAGCAGAGGAAGTCGCCTGTCTTTGTCTCCGCCACTACATTCACGAAATCGGGCGTCACAAGCCAGGGCCACTCTTCGATAATGGCGCCGTCAGGCAGCTGGACTCGATGATTTTCCACCGTCAGAAAACGGCCGCCGTCGGGCTGTAGAATCGTCTTGCGATCAAGCGTGGTCCAGGGTTGCATGGATGTCCCTTCGTCGGTTTTTGTGGGGGAGCGATGGGCGGGGCATTCCGCAAATGGGGTCGGGAACTCACAAGAGCGTGAGGGGTGTCGCCCCATTCCCGGAATGCCCCACCCGGTCAGATCAGCCGGATTTCCGCGATCCACTTCACCTGGCGCAGGGCGTCGTCGGTTTCGCTCGGCACAATGAGGCGAACCAATCCCGCCGCGCGCGTTAACGGACGTCCGTCAATGGCATAGGCCAGCAGGATCGGCCGGGAGAGCGCGGGGGTTTCTGAACGCTGAATCCGGTTGCCGAAACCGTCGCCGCTTACGACGTCGGCCAGCCGCCACGCCACGTCGTCCGGCACGTATGCGGCCAGCAAATCGTGCAGGGTTACGCCGCCGAAGCGGAAGGGTCCCGACGTGCCGTGCCCGGTGCTGACGATATAGCATTCGCCCACTTCGGTGTGGGGAAGTTGCATCAGTTCAGCCACGGTCAGCCGCTGACTTGAGCCGTCGGGGAAACGGAGGAGCAGCGCGGCATCATCCGATGGCGGGCTCGGGTTCGGTTCGTGGGCGTGGCCATGCAGCCAGGCCGGTTCTTGAGTCGATTCGGTCATGGATTGAAGGATGCCTGGCTAGCTGTCCGGTTCGGTCGTGAAGGTCAGGGGAAACCCATCGGCCCGGGCTCGGCGGTTGGCCGTCCGCGCCAAGGTCTCGGCTTCCGGACGAGGCCGGACGACCACGACGGCGCAGCCTTCTTCGTGGGTTGTCCACGCGATATGATCGGCGATTTCGTCAGAGAGCAGGAAGACCGTGTTGAGGATGAAGTTCACATACTCAAAGGTCGTTACATCGTCATTGTGGATGATGACCCGGTAGCGCGGCTCCAGGTGGAGTTCTTCCTCATCCACAACGGATGGTACAACAAGCGGTTCAGCTGATGTCATGGAATACCTCCGGGCGCATAAATCGATGGATGAATGGTAGCACGGATCGCACGCTTTTTCCAGAGCAGACGAAATGATTCTCAACAAATCAAGACGTGCGTCCATCCTGAGAGTGTGGTGATAGCCCAATGTGAGTCGTTTTCTGGCAGACTGGTCTTACCCTCATCTAGCGGAGCCTGCCTATGACGCACTTCAATCACTTTATGCCGGGAACCATGGTCTATGTGACCTTCGATCTTGCCTCATCGAACCGCCTGCGCACCATGCCCAGAACAAATGCTGCCGTGGTGGGTCGGCTGCCGCCCCGCTCTGTGGTAGAGGTGCTGGGCGGTCCTGCATATCACAACGGGCACATTTTCTGGCAAATTCGGACGCCGGTCACCGGCCAGGTCGGGTGGACCAGCCAGGGCGCTGACGGTGAAGTCTTTCTGCGCCCGGTCATCGAACATGTCGTCTGTCCGGGCGCGCCGACTTCATTGCTACAGCCCGACGACCGGGCAATGGTTGCTCTAATGTCCATGGAGCCGAACATCGTACGCTGCGGACCCGGCCGGACGAGCCCGGCGCTCGGCCACATCGCACCGGGCGGTTTGCTGACCATCCTGGATGGGCCGGCCTGTATTGACGGTTTCGTTTGGTGGGAGGTTCATGCCGATAGCGGCGTTCGGGGCTGGACGGCTGAGGGCGATCCTGCCATGCGCTGGCTGTTACCGATTGAGGTTGGATACAGTTGACGGCCTCGTAATCTACAGAAGGATGATAGTAAGATTGTAGTTCGCGATCAGACGTCCCGTCGTATCCTGTAGGGGAATGAGTTTCTCTTGCACAGAATGGGGGGAGTGCATGATTCAGGGTATCTTGGATGAGACCTATGCCGGCATTGTGAATGGGAGAATTGGGGCCGCGCTCACGTTGCTCTACGGCGAGCTGAAGCTGCTGCGCAAACGGCTGCAGCTTCAGCAATGGGAACGGGTGACGGAGCGGGTCTGTTTGCCCCATCCGCTCACCGACCTGATCCGTCAGGATCCGCTCATCAGTTGCGGCTTTCGCGCCGTGCAAACCCGGGGCCCGCTTGATAAGCTGCTCGACTACGTCTACTATCGCCTGCCCTTTGACGCGCC
>CAYZLP010000074.1:0-11166 GCA_964478635.1 uncultured Caldilineaceae bacterium | reverse complement strand
GTGGTGAGGAGCGCCGTCCGCGCGCCTTTGCGTTCCAACAGGGCGTTGGTTGCAACCGTCATGCCATGCACCACATCGCCGGCCTGCACATCGAGGTCGGCCAATCCCGCGACAATTGCGCGGCTCTGATCGTCCGGCGTGGTGGGTACTTTGTGGATTTCCAGCGTATCACCGGTCAGCAATACGAAATCGGTGAAGGTGCCGCCCACGTCAACGCCGATCAGCACGCTCTCCGCTTCGAGTTCTCTCATGGCGTATAAAGATTGCTTTGCTTGGATGGGATGGCTTAGGTATAATGCAGCCAGCGATAGCTCACTGTCGCAAAATTCTGTCATTCGGTCCGTTCAGACTCGATGACGTCGTAACCCCGATCACCATTGATGAAATCTGTTTCACCTGTTCGACCAGCAGTTCTCCGGCGGGCATGCGTCCGCCGCTCGTTCCACAATTTAACATTCTTCAGAGAAGGAGACAAACAAACATGCGTGTGTCAAACCGCTCATTCTTTGTCGTAGCGATACTGGCGATCGCCGCCATGCTCTTTGCTGCGTGTGCGGCGCCGGTTGCGCCTGCGGCGGAAGCGCCCGCGGCAGAGGCGCCGGCAGCCGAGGGTGAGGCCGCCGGCGGCGAAGCTGCAGCCGCTGCCGATTTTCAGGTCGGTCTGGTAACGGATGTGGGCCGCATCAATGATCGCAGCTTCAACCAGTCGGCTTGGGAAGGCGTCGTTCAGGCCGCCGAAGTGCTCGGCATTCCCGAAGACAACATCAAGTACATTGAAACCCAGGACTCCAAGGACTATGCCGACAACATGCAGCAGTTCATCGATGCCGGCTTTGACGTCATCGTGACCGTCGGTTTTGCTCTGGGTGAAGCGACCATTGCCGCTGCCAACGAAAATCCCGATGTGAACTTCATCGGCGTGGATCAATTCCAGGTCGAGGAGATTCCGAACTTGACCGGTCTCGTCTTCAATGAAGATCATTCCGGCTATCTGGCCGGCGTGCTGGCCGCCAACCTGACCGAGTCCGGCACCATTGCTGCGGTGTTGGGTACCGACCTGGTTCCGCCCGTGGTCGCTTTCAATGAAGGCTACATCGCCGGCGCCCAGTCCGTGAATCCCGACATCAACATCATTTCCACGTACCATCCCGGCGGCCTGGATATTGCGTTCACCGATCCGGAATGGGGTGCGGCGACGTCGCGCCAGGCGCTGGATCAGGGCGCGGACGTGGTCTTCGCGGCCGGTGGTCTGACGGGTAACGGCGGTCTTCAGGAAGTGGCCGTGGCGGCAGAAGCCGGCGATCGCGTCTTCTGCATCGGCGTCGACACCGACCAGTGGGAGACCGTACCGGCAGCCCATCCCTGTCTGGTTTCCAGCGCCATGAAACTCATCACCCCCGGTGTGGTCGACCTGATTTCGGCCGCTAATGAGGGCGCCTTCCCCAGCGGCAACTACTTCGGCGGCGCAGGTCTGGCGCCATTCCACGATTTCGAGGATCAGATCCCGCAAGAGTTGAAGGATACGCTGGTTGAGATCGCAGCGGGGCTGGAGGACGGCTCGGTTGACACCGGGTACGGCAACTAGCCACAGGCATAATGGATTGATTTGACCGGGAGACCGGGGTTCGCGCGAATCCCGGTCTCCCGGTATGTCTCTGGCCTCAGCAAGCGCTCGGTCTGGCCAACCGACGGGGCGGTCTGTGAAACTCGCCTCTCCTCGCACTGATGATCCACAATCTGAGAAGAGGGATCCATGAGCTCCTCACCCTCGTTTTTTCGGCGTCTGCTGAATGCGTTGGCAATTCCGACGCTGGCGCTTCTGACGGCACTGATTGCCGGCGCCATCATCATGTTCATCGCCGGTGACAACCCGATTGACGCCTACCGCGGGCTCTTTCAAGGCGCCTTCGGCAGCGCCCGGGGCTGGTCGACGACCATCCGCAAGACGATTCCGCTGGTTCTAACCGGGCTGTCGGTCGCCGTCGCCTTCAAAGCCGGTCTCTTCAACATCGGCGCGGCGGGCCAATTCATCATGGGCACGGTCTTTTCCGTCTGGGTCGGCATCAATTTCGAAGGGCTGCCCATGTTCATCCATTTGCCGCTGGCCCTCCTGGCCGGCATCGTGGGCGGCATGTTCTGGGGCGGCATTCCAGGCCTGCTGAAGGTGACCACCGGCGCCCACGAAGTGATCGTCACCATTATGCTGAACTACATCGCCATCGCCTTTGCGGGTTGGACCGTTTACGCCGGCGGCAGTCAGGGGCAGCGGCCGGGGCCGCTCTGGGATCCCAACGCGGGACCGATCTCGCAGACGCCTCCCGTCTACGAAAGCGCCCGCCTGCCGGAATTGATTCCGCCTCCTCTACGCATCCACGCCGGCGTGCTTATCATGCTCTTCACGGTCGTGCTCATGTGGTGGCTCATTCAGAAAACGACCATCGGTTTTGAATTGCGCACCGTCGGTCAGAATTTCAAGGCGGCCAAATACAGCGGTATGCGGGTCAACTGGAACATCGTTCTGGCGATGCTGCTGGCCGGCGGCTTGGCCGGCCTGGCCGGGGCCATCGAGACGCTGGGTGTGAATCATAAATTCGCACCTGAATTTGGCGGCGGGGTCGGCTTTGACGGCATCACGGTGGCGCTGCTGGGGCAGACAAATCCATTCGGCGTCATGATCGCCGGCTTCCTCTTCGGCGCGCTGGATGCAGGCGCGGCCCGGATGCAATTTGTGTCCGGCGTGGCGGCGGACATTATTCAGGTGATTCAGGCACTGGTTCTGGCCTTCGTCGCCGCGCCGTCACTGGTGCGCATGATCTATCGCCTGAAGGAGCCTGAGGGCAAAATCGACTCGGCGCCCAAAGTCAGTTGGGGGGCCTAGCCATGAATCGTCAACGCTTCCTTTCCCGCACCAGCATCATCGTCATCGGGCTCGTCGTCGGCATTCTGGTGATGTCCATTTTGGTAGAGACCACGGCCCTGGGCGAAAACGTCTGGCTGCGGGTTCTTTTCGGCAAGAGCGCACTCAACTTCACGGTACGCTTCACCGTTCCCCTGGTCTTGGGCGCCCTGAGCGGCATTCTCTGCGAGCGCTCCGGCATCATCAACATCGGCATCGAGGGCATGATGTTGGCCGGCGCATTCGCCGCCTTCACGGCCAAAGTCGCCACCAATAGCTGGCCGCTGGTGGCCAGCCTCTATGTAGGCGTGGCCGCTGCGCTGCTGGTCGGCGGGCTGATGGGGGCGCTCCATGCGGGCTTTTCCATTCGCTTTCGCATGGATCAGATCATTTCCGGCACGGTGATCATCGTGCTGGCCACGGGCTTCACGGCCTATCTCTTCGATCGGGACGCGGTTGCGGAAGGCAAATTCGGCCCCGTGGCCATCCCGATTCTCTCCGATATTCCGGTCATCGGCGACGTACTCTTCAACAAGCCGCCCATCACCTACATGGCCATGATTCTTGTGGTCGTGCTCCATATTGGCCTCTTTTACACGCGCTGGGGGTTGCGCACCCGGTCGGTCGGCGAACATCCCCGCGCGGCCGATACGGTCGGCATCAAGGTCAATCGCTACCGCTATTGGAACACCATTCTCGGCGGCATGGTCGCCGGGTTGGCGGGCGGCTATCTGGTTCTGGAAGCCGTGGGCCAGTTTCAGGAGGGCATGACGGCCGGGCGCGGCTTTATCTCGCTGGCGGCCATGATTTTCGGCAACTGGATGCCCTTCGGCGCCCTGGCGGCGGCCACGCTCTTTGGTTACACCCAGGCGCTGCAGAACGAACTCCTGCTGGCCGGCGTCACCAATGTACCCCGTCAGTTCATCGGCATGCTGCCCTACATCGTCACCATCATCGCCGTCTCCGGCTTTGTCGGCCGGGTACGCCCGCCCGCAGCCGAGGGCAAGGTGTACGAGACGGAAGGCGGGAGCGAGTAGCATTGGGAAAGGGTGTAACGAAGTGAACATAGAGAAAACGCCGGTCCTGGAGACGCGGGGCATCACGAAGCGCTTTCCGGGCGTGATTGCCAATGAAGATGTCAACCTCAAGCTCCACAGGGGTGAGATCCTGGCGCTGCTGGGCGAAAACGGCGCGGGCAAGTCGACGCTCATGAACATCATCTACGGCCTCTACAAGCCGACCGAGGGCGAGATTCTCGTCAATGGCGAAGTCGTGGAGATGCACTCGCCCAAGGACGCCATCAACCTGGGCATTGGCATGGTTCACCAGCACTTTCAGCTCGTGCCGGTGATGACGGTCACCGAAAATATCATGCTGGGCATGGAGACGACCAAGAACGGTTTTCTCGATGTGAAGACGGTGGCCAATGAGATCGCAGAACTCTCCCACCGGTATCATCTGGATGTCGACCCCTATGCCCTCATCGAGGACCTGCCCGTCGGCATGCGTCAGCGCGTTGAGATTGTCAAAACCCTCTACCGGGAAGCCGACATTCTCATTCTGGATGAGCCGACTGCGGTGCTCACGCCCCAGGAAATCGAGGGGCTCTTCCAGATCATGGAGCTTCTGCGCAGTCAGGGCAAATCGATCATTTTCATCACCCATAAGCTCAAAGAGGTGCTGCATATCGCCGACCGCATCATGGTCTTGCGCAGCGGCAAAATCGTAGGAGAAGCCGATCCGTCGACGGCAACGCAGAACGCCCTGGCCGCCATGATGGTCGGCCGCGAGGTGATTTTGACCGTCATGAAAGAGCCGGCCAAACCCGGCGCTTCCGTGTTGGAACTCAAGGATCTGCGCGCCAAGAACGATCTGGATGAGCCGGCCCTCCGCGGCGTGAGCTTCGATGTCCATGCGGGGGAGATCGTGGGTGTGGCCGGCGTCCAGGGCAATGGCCAGACCGAACTGGTCGAGGTCATCACCGGCCTGCGCCATGCCGACGGCGGGCGGGTCGTGATCGGCGGCGTCGACATGACCAACGCCAAACCGCGCCGCATTACGCAGGATGCACACAGCTGTCACGTTCCCGAGGATCGCCATGCCCACGGCATGGTTGATTCATACAGCGTTGCCGCCAACCTGGTTCTGAACACCTACAATCTGCCACCTTTCTCACGCGGTCTGACCGTCAACGAAAAAGCCATCCGCGCCCATGCCGAAGAATTGGTCGCAGAGTACGATGTGCGCACCCCGACGGTCGATACGCCCGGCGGCAGCCTCTCGGGCGGAAATCAGCAAAAGATGGTCGTGGCCCGAGAATTCAGCCGCACTATTGAACTGCTGATCGCGTCCCAACCGACCCGCGGCATTGACGTGGGTTCCATCGAGTTCATTCACAATCAGATTGTCGCCAAGCGGGATGAAGGGGTTGCCGTCCTCGTGGTGAGTTCCGAATTGGATGAAATCATGGCCCTGGCCGACCGGATCGTCGTCATGTACAAGGGCGAGGTCATCGGCATCGTCCCCCGAGAAGAAGCGACCCGCGAGGGACTGGGCCTGCTCATGGCGGGCGTCACCGATCCGCAAGCTGCGTGATGCGTTCCCGGAGTGTAGCCGGAATATCGTACTGTAATTGCATTCCGGGATTCGGCCAGAGACTCTCTATAAGACGAGAAGTCGCCGGCCGAATCCCGGAATGCAGGCGTGCCCTCTTTTAGACCAGGAACTTCTATGGATCTCTTTGATCCGGTGCTGGAACGACCCGAAACCATTGATATCGACTCGGCAGGTACGGACGCCGTCTTCCTGTTGGCCAACACGGACATCACCTTCGAGGCTGATGCCAGGGCCAATCTGCGCACCTTGTTCTGGCCCTGGGCAGACGCTACCTACGCACGGCAGGTCACCGTGGGCCTCCAAGATCGCTACGATGAAGAGTTTCTGCCCATGATCAGCCGGCGCTATCCCGGCTACCTGGAAACCATCTACGGCACCGAAGGGATGGTCGTCAGCAAGCGGCTGGTTGCGCCCTTCAAGAGCCACTACGACCGTTCGGCTCTCTGGCTCCTGGATTGTGAGGCCGAGGGCGACCGCCTGTTGCGGATTGAAGTCGAGATCGACTGGGGCGAACCGCTGACCCAGCGCATGGTTGACGGTCTGTTGGTCGCACAGCGCAATCCCCAGGATGCCCGGGGGCTCTATGGCCAACACAACGCCGACAGCACCCGCGTCTTCGGCAATCCCCAAGGCCGGCCCGACCAGGTCGATCTGACCGATCCTCGGCGCGCCCGCCTCACGTACCACGTGCTGGTAAACGGCATGGTCGAAGTCGCAATGCTGATGACCTTGAGCGATGTAGGGGAACAGATGGCCTGGAGCGGCTTTTTGGCCCTGCGCGATAGCGGCATCGTGTATGAAAAGAGCACGAGCGCCTGGCGCGACACCCTGCAGCGAGGTCAGTTGTGGACGCCCGATCCGCGGGTGAACCGCATGGTGCAGGAGGGGCGAATCCTGGCCGGCAATCAAATTCAGCGGCTGCGCACAGGCCTTGCGCCGACGCAGCGACGGCTCGAAGACGTACCAGCATTGGTTGTGGCCGGCGATGCCTTTGATATCATCCAAAGCCGCAACTTGCTGGCCCATCTGCGCCGCATCGCCGAGCGTACCGAAGGCATATTGCCCGAGATCATGCCCCTGCGGGTCAAGGATGGCGCGCCTGCGCCGCCGCCGGCGCGGCTGCCGTCCACCAATGGCGCCTATCTGCGGGCCCTGGCGGATCATCTGGATCACCATCCCGACGACGCGCTGTTGGCGCAACACTATACGGCCGTGGGCCTCAGCGCAGAGCAGGTGATTCGGACCCGCGACCGGCGCACCGGAGAGACCACAGCCACGGAGGATTGGGCAACCCATGCTGCATTGACGACCGCTGCGCGTCTGGCCCGTCGCCAGGGCGATGAGATCAATGGAGCCCGTTGGGAGAGCGAGGCCAGGGCCGTCACGCCGCCTGCCGACGCCGGGGCGCAGCCATTTTTCTCCGAACTTCCCCAAGCCTGGGAAATACGCGATAATGGACATTGGTCCAATTTGCAGCCCCAAGCAAAGGTTGCGTTCGCCGGCGCGGCTGTCTGGTTGGGTTGTGGTCTACAATGGCGCGATGGCGTGCTCCACGTTGCGCCCCGCATGCCGGAGGTGTGGGAATGGTGGGCGCTCATGGCGCTCCCCTATGGCGACGACCAGCAACTCAGCCTCGTTTGGGACGGTGCGACGCTTCACACGACCCAACCGATCGCAGCGGCCGTGCCGATCACGCGCCATGCACGGATTCAGTTACTGCATACGGACGAATATGATTTCAAGCCGACCTTTCAACTGAAATCTGATTCTTCCGGAGAAGCCTTTTTCCTACCGAAATTCATAACCGCCTAATCGATGGCGAGCCTGCCAGCTCCCCGGCGCGATACGCAACGCTGGCCAAGCCCGATCTGCCCTGATACGTCATGAAGAAAACTGCCTACGTCTACGATCCGTTTAACCTGAAGCACACGTTGGATGGTCATCCCGAGAACTATCGCCGCCTGCAGGGCACCTGGGAGTTGCTCCAACAGGACGGCATTCTCGAATCCATGATCGCTGTCCCAAGCACGCCGGCCTCACTGGACGCAATCTATCGGGTCCACACACCGCAATATGTGGAGCGGCTACAGTCCGCGGCCATGTTCGGCGGCGGTCGCATCGATCCTGACACCTACGTCAACGCGGACAGCTATCACGCTGCGCTCCTGGCCGTGGGCGGATTGCTCAATGTCGTCGATGCGGTCTTGGGCGGCCAGGCCGACAACGGGTTTGCCCTGGTCCGTCCCCCCGGCCATCACGCCTTGAGCTATCTGGGCATGGGCTTCTGCCTCTTCGCCAATGTGGCCATTGCGGCCCGTTGGGCCCAGGATCGGCACGGTGTGCGGCGTGTGCTCGTCGTCGATTTTGACGTCCATCACGGCAACGGAACCCAGGACATTTTCTACGATGACCCGTCCATCGAATTTTTCAGCGTTCACCAGTTCCCCTACTATCCGGGGACCGGGGCGGCCGATGAAATCGGGGCGGAAATGGCCTATGGGAGCACGATCAACGTCCCCTTTCCCGCCTACGTCGGTGATGAAGGATACCTTGAAGCCTTCCACCGCATCCTCATGCCCCTGGCGCGCAGCTTCAAGCCGGAACTGATTCTCCTGTCGGCAGGCTTCGATGCCCATTGGCTGGATCCGCTGGCCAGCATGCGGCTGACCATCCCCGGGTATGCGGACCTGGTCAAGGTATTGCTGGAACTGGCCGACGAGTTGTGCCGGGGACGCATTGTCGGCGTGCTCGAGGGCGGGTACAATCTCGACGTTCTCGCCCACGCCGTATTGACCACCCTGCGAACCTTTGTGGATGTCAATGCCCGGCCGAGCGATCCCTTTGGCGCCCCGCGCATCGGCGCAGAGCGGGACGTAACCGCCCTAATCGAGCGCCTCAAGAGTTTGCACAATATTGCCAGCCCGCCCTTTCATTCCTTGCCCGGGTAGAGAGTGTCGTTATGTCGTCGAGTGAATTGGTACATACCCGCCTTAGTGACTGGGGGCGGACCATGGACGAACATCTCCGGCGCGGTGAGGCGGAAGCCGTTGCACCGCTGGCCCAGGTCGTGCTCAGACGTCTACCGCGTCATCTGCCCACCTATGCCCGTCTCCTGGATGCATTCTGGCAGCTGCGCCGCTGGGAGGAAGGGGAGGAATGGGGACGCCGGCTGCTGCAGGCCGACCCGTGCCAGGGCAACGCATGGCGCGCCGTCGCGCAGGCAGCCGAGCAGCGCGGCGACCGGGCCGTGGCCCAACCGATCTGGCGCCGGGCGTTTGAGGTCGATCCCTACCAGCCCGATATTCGCGCCGGTTTGACCCGCACGACGCTTGGTCATGACGAACCGCTGACCATGACGGAACCCTGCTTGGGCACGCTCTATCTGCGCGGCTACCGCTGGCGTCACGCAATCGCCATCTATCGGACGCTGGTTCGCGCGGATCGGCGTCGCCTGGATTTTCAGGTCAACCTGATGGCGGCCCTCTGGCGCCAGCCCAATCCGGGGGCAGCCTATCAGATTGCCCGCCATCTGACCCGGGACAATCCGCTGCTGCTGCTGCCCTGGTACGTGCAGGCCGCAGTAGGCGACGATGATGACCGGGCCCTGGCCTATAATCCCCTTGCCACCATGGATCCGGACGGCGAGTATCTGCATACATGGTTGCGCCTCGATCTGGCCCCGGAGGGTGAGCGCGCGCTGGAGCTTCGCCTGCCGGCCCAAAACGCCATGCTGACGGTGTCATCCGTCGAGGCCCAGTTCTTGGCGTTCGAGCCGGTTGTGTGATGAAATAGGGGCGTACAACAAAAAGCCCAATTATCCATCATACAGGGAGTTTAGTCGTGGAACGCACGTTCATTATTTTGAAGCCGGATGCCGTGCAGCGGGGTCTGGTCGGTGAGATCCTGGCCCGCTTCGAGCGCCGGGGCTTGAAGATCGTCGCCATGAAGATGATCCATGTCAGCGAAGAGCTGGCGCGCCAGCACTATGCCGTTCACGAGGGTCGCCCCTTCTTTGACGGCCTGATCAGCTATATCACCAGTTCCCCCGTCGTGGCATTGGTAGTTGAAGGAACCAATGCCATTGCCGTCGTGCGCAAGACCGTGGGCGCCACCAACCCGGCCGATGCCGAACCGGGTACCATTCGAGCCGATTTCGGCTTGGAAATCGGTCGCAACCTGGTCCACGCCAGCGACGGCTCGGAAACAGCGGCCAGCGAGACAGCCCTCTGGTTCGGTGAGGATCTCATCGACTGGGGACGCAATGTCGATGCTTGGATATTCGAATAACCCCAGGAGAAACGAAACGCATGGCAACCAAAGCAGATTTCACAGCAGAACAGTGGCAGAGCCTGGTCCAGGCCCCTATGGCCATCGGCGCGTTGATTACCATGGCCAGCCCGGCCATGGGTGATGCGTTGAAAGAATCCATGGCCGTCGCCAAGCAGATTGCCGAAGCGGCCCAGGCATCCGGCAATTCGGAACTCATGACGGCCATGACCAACGAGTTCAAGGATCGGGCCAGCGCCAAGGAAGCCCAGGTCAAGCCCGAAGGCCGCGATCCGGCCGCAATCAAGGCCCAGATGCTCGGCGTCGTGCAGAATGCCGCCGCCGCGATCGACGCCAACGCCTCGTCGGAGGAAGCCGCGCAGGTCAAAAATTGGCTGTACGGTCTGGGTGAGGCAGCCGCCAATGCGGCCAAGGAAGGCGACTTCATGGGCATCGGCGGTGAGAAAGTAAACGCGGACGAAGAAGCCGCCCTGGCTGAACTCAAAGGCGCGCTGGGGATCTAAGGCGACACATCACCGTAGCCTGAGCCTGTCGAAGGCGGCGCCGCCTTCGACAGGCTCAGGCTACGTGTGTGTACGCCATGATTTGCACTGTAAGGCTACGTTGTAGTCGGGACTTCCTGCTCAGTGACGAATGATTTCCCGTCTTCGTGGCAGATGAGCTGCAGAACGCCCCGGGCCGACATGGCCACCACGGGGACGCTGCCGCCGGGTTCCACCCAGTGGCCGGTCATGTAGAAGTGCTTGAGCCCGGGCAGCGTCTTGGGCAAGCCCCGGATCATCATCCCCATGGTGTCGGTCGTCAACAGCCAACCACAGGTCGAGCCCAGCCAATTCCCCGTATAGCGCTCATAGCTCAGCGGCGTTGCGACATCCTCAACTTCCACCTCATCACTGATGCCCGGGTAAATCTTCTCCAACAGCGCCAACAGTTGATCCGCGACCTGGAGCTGTTCCGTGTCGTACGGCCGGCGCCCGTAGATGCGCGACCAGTAGTGATAGTCGGTGCGCAGCATCACCACGACGGCCGAACGCCCGGGCGGGGCCAGGTCCGGATCAAAACAGTAGTGCTTCACGCCGATTTCATAGCGTTCATCCCCCGCAATCACGATCGGCTTATCCTGCAGGTAAATGGCCCAATGGGGCTCACCGCTCAGATCGCGCTTGACGCCTAGCGAGACCTGCGCCTGGGTGTGGAGCGGCATCTTGCCATTGTAGAGGCGGGCGACGCGCGTATCCTCGTATTGGCCGTCCAGCATGTGGTAGATAGTGCCCCGTCCGTCGGCGGCCGAGATAACGATGTCGGCCCGGAACTCCCGGTCGTCATAGAGCCGCACGCCCACGGCCCGGTCATCCTCCACCAGGATT
>CAYZLP010000073.1:0-11197 GCA_964478635.1 uncultured Caldilineaceae bacterium | reverse complement strand
GAGCAAGTGACTCTTAATCACTGGGTTCGGGGTTCGAGTCCCTGGCGGGTCACCTATACCACTACATGTTGTGCCGTCCTTCGGGGCGGCACTGCTATTTTGTGGATTCTGTGATTTCGGCATAGATATTTGGATTCGGTGATGTTGCGTCCGCAGAGCAGCGACTATGCGGGCATACCTCATGTGTCCATGACCTCGGTATACTGCCCCCCTCCGGACGGGAAAATTCTGAGGGGAGAGAAGGCTTGCAGACACAAAAACAGTGCGCCGAGCACTGCCATCGGGCAGAGTCGGCGCACTGTTTTTCGGTCCGGATCTACTCAGAATGTGGGATCCTGTGCTACCTGGTCACGATATCCTGATCGGCCCTAACGCACCACGATTGGCAGATATATGCCATTCCCCACGCTCACATCGGCCGGAACAAGCGGAAGATCGGCTGCCGCATCAGTTCCGGCGGCAGATTGTGCCGTCACCTTTTGTTCCGGACAGATCTGCTCGATGATGCCCGCCGCCTGTGCTAGCAGTGGCTCCGCTTGCTCCACTGTCAGTCGACCGGACCGCGCCATGGCCTCAACTTCATTCACGAATGCACCCAGTTTGTTGCATGCGGGCTTGGCATTGCCTCGATTCAGATCAGCGATGGCTCCTTGGAGTTTGGCGATGAGCGATCGACCTTCGCCCCGGTTAAGCACCCCGGCAGCGACAAGCGCTTCAATATCTCCAATTAGATAGCCGATGCGCTCCTGAGCCGGCGCCAACTCGATGAAGACCGCAGCCGTACGTCCGGGAATTGAGAGCGTGCCGGTACTCTTGTCAAAAGAGGATTGCTTGACCGTCCCATCAACAGACGAGAGCTGCACCGGATGGAGGCTCAAGTCCCGCCCCACAAGGGCTGCCACAGACTTGCTCTGCGCTGCGTCATTGGCATTGATTGCCACGATGATCAGTTCGTGCGCCCGATCCAGATCCGGTGCGACACCATCCGAAAGGCTCATGACAATCAGCCCCGGAACCTGGTTGGGACCCGTGTTGTGGAATCCGACTCGCGCCTGGATTTCCTCCGCCGTTTCCAGCCGGAAGAGTTCGGAACTGTAGCGGATTTCCAGCAACTCCTGGAAGAGATCTGCCGTCTGAGCGATCTCCTCGGCTGTCGGCTGCATTGCCGGATTGGCCAGCAATGGCCGCATGATCTCCCAGTTGTCCGCATTCTTCCCGGCCACCGGCAGGCCCACGCCAAAGTTGTTCATGGCATAGGTGAAATCCAATTTGTTGAACCAGTCACCCGAGTTATAGCTATCCCGGTCGAGAGACTTGGAGCGCAGCAGGTCGCTGCCGGCGTGCATGAAGGGCACGCCCTGGCCGAGGAGCACGGTTGCAAGACCCACATTCTGCACGCGCACCCGTTCTGCCATGGTTGCGCCGACCGGGACCTTGTACACGTTTATGTCAAACAGCGTCTGATTGTCGTGCTTTGATATGTAGGTGATGTCTTCCTGCGGGTCCAGCGTGTAGCCTGCGGGCTGACCGTTGTAATCCACCGCGGCGCCCGTCACCAGGTTGCCGTTGCGGTCGATGAACTCATAGCCGGCCAGGTTGCCCGCCATGCCCACTCGAATCTGGTCGGTGAGCAAGAGCAGGGTGTCGAGCTCAGCCAGCGCGCCACTGTTCTTTGCGTTGGGGTCGTAGTAGAGACCATTGGCGAATCCCTGGCGACGAATCAAGTCCTCCCCGCCATCAAAGGGACCACCCCCGCGCACGGCATCCCGCAGCCGGTCACTAAAGGTGCCGATGCCGGTTCCACCCAGATTCAGCTGGGTGGCATTCTCGCCCCGGGCGTTGTTGGCCACCTCACCGAAGTTCCAGCCTTCGCCGTAGATGTAGATCGACTTCCCGTCTACGCCATCTTCCTCCAACGTAAGCGCATCGAGTGCTGCGCGCACATTCTCCATGTTGCGCACCATGTGATGGCCCATCAGATCGAAGCGGAAGGCATCCACCTTGTACTCGGTGGCCCAGGTAACCAGCGAATCGATCATGAGTTTTTCCATCATGTTGTGCTCGCTGGCCGTGTTGGAACAGCAGGTGCTGGTCTCAACCTGGCCCTTGTCGTTCAAGCGGTGATAGTAGCCGGGTACGATACGATCCAGCACCGATTTCTCCTCTTGGCCCGCGGCATTGGTGTGATTGTAGACCACGTCCACGACCACCCGCAGGCCGATCTCCTCGTTGAGCGCCTGGACCATCTCCCGGAACTCGACGATACGGGCCGTGCCGTCGGGGTTGGTGCTGTAGCTGCCCTCCGGTGTCGTGTAATGGAAAGGATCATAGCCCCAGTTGAAGCCGTCCAGATCCTCCGTTGCAGTCACGGCCGTCTGCTGCTGATCCGAATCCGGCGGGTAGGTGGCCAGTTCGGTCGAATCCGGCGTCTGCCATTCGGCCTTGTTTTCGTTGATGGTAGCGATGTCGAAGACCGGCAGCAGGTGCAGATGGGTCAAGCCTGCTTCCTCCAGCGCCTTCAGGTGGCGAAGGCCGTAGCTGTCATCGAGCGTGAACGCCTTGAAGGTGCCCTTCACATCGACCGGCACCAGCGGATCGCTGACGCTGAAGTCGCGCACGTGAAGCTCATAAACGCTGATGTCTTCCGGCGCGTCCAGCGGCGGCTTCCGGACAGTGTCCCAACCGGCAGGCTTGAGGACGCCGTCAGTCAGGTCCACAATCTGACTGCGCGTACTGTTCATGGACAGGCTGAGCGAGTAGGGATCAGTCACGACGTTATGCTCGACCTGTCCTGTGCTGTGGACGTAGACTTCCACCTCAAAGAGATAGAATTTACCTTTCCAGCCGGCGTCACCCGTAATGCTCCAGGTACCCTGCTCGCCGGGCGTCATGGCCAAATTCTGGGCCGCCGGATCCGAGGTCGAGGTGTCGAAGAGATGGAAGTTGACACTTTTTGCCGTCGGCGCCCACAGGCGGATGGTCGGGACATCGCCAGTCCAACTTACGCCCAACTCGCCTTGATAGGTGTAGAGATCATCCAATACGCCGGGAATCTGAAGACCGGTGGCGTCCACCGAGTTGCCGGCCGCATCGACGGAAGAAACCGCGATCTGGCCCTTCAGCATGGCCGGCACGAGATCCAGTTTGTCGTCCGGGATGCGCAGGGCGGGCAGCCCAGCCAGATGCGGGAACTTCGCCTTGACGGCATCACTCAGCACGCCGGCTGTTAGGATGATGCTATCGCCGCCCGTGACGCCGGCGGGCGTCGCTTCAAGGCCGCCATCCGGGGCATAGTGCAACCTGTAAGTGAGCGCAGCGTTGCCTGCTGCCGCCCACGCAATCGTATTGCCGTCGACCCAATAGGCGCTTTGCTGGTTGATGTTGCCCGGATTGGGGCCGGGTTCACCCAGGACGGGCAGGACGTAGTGGGGCTGCTCCGGATCGGGGCCCTCGCCTTCCAGCTGCCACACCTCGAACCCCCACTTGTCCAGAGTGAGAAATTGGTCCGGACCCGGATCCTTGGTGTCGCCGCGGTGAAGAATGTAGGCAAGTTCGGCAGCGTTTTCCGTCAGCGGTACGGTGAAGAGCGGCCCGAAGATATCGAAGCTCGCCGGGCGCACGGGCTGCTGCCAGGATGGATTCGGGGTGAGGGCGCCTGTCCAAACGTGGAGCCCCCAGAAGTTGTTGAAGTCGGCACTCGTCGGATCACCGTAGTCGCCATCGGCACGATGGTAGCGCAAGTAGACTGTGTTCTCGGCCGCGCCCCGACTCGGATAAATCGTTTCGTCGCCCGCCTGGAGCCAGATTGAAGCGTCCTCGACCGGGATGAAGGAGCGATCGCCGCCCGGCTCGCGCGTGTCCGGCACCGTATCGCCCGACGGTTTGTGGACGATGAAATTGACCGGCGCACTGGCATTCTGGATCAATACGTTCCAGTAAGCGCCAAACGCGTCGATGCCATCGTAGGGTTTGGGCGCGTCCCAAGCGGTTCCTTCGCTCGGATCGATTGCGTCACCCCAGAGATGCAGGCCCCAATCCGCATATTCGCCGTCGTTCCGATGGTAGTGGATCGTGACATATCCCTGGGCCTCGGCCTGCGAGGTATAGAAGGCGCCGTCCCCCTGTTTCAGCCAGATTTCGGGACCGTCCGTGCTGGGGTTGAACTTGCGGTCCGCATCGGTGCCGTCCTTGGTATCACCACGGTGGACGATGAAGTTCACATCCTGCGTCGCGTCCTGGAGCTTGATCCAGGCGAAACGTCCATATTCGTCCTCACCCAAGAAGGGCTTCGGCGCCAGCCATTCGGTCTCTTCGCCGGGATCGATGGCCGCGCCCCACAGGTGCAGTCCCCAGAAATCGTTGTAGTTGCCCGTCGTATGGTCGCCATAGTCGCCATCCGTCCGGGCGTAGTGAATGATGGCATAGGGTACGTTGCTGTCACCGCCGCCGGGCCCGGCAATCATCGGAGTAATGCCCGTCACCTCAGCATAGCTCAAATGGCCGTTGAGATCGTTGGCCACAGCCACGAAGTCAAGGGTATCGCCCTCGGCGAACCCACCAGGCAGATCCTCGAGTGCGAAGAAGACGCGGTAGGGGGCATTATCGTCCACACCGATGACCGTATATTCGCTTGTTCCGCTTTTGCGAACCGCGAAGGTGACCTCAGCGAAACGGTCCGAGGTTAGATCAACGCCGACCTCAATGCGATCCTGCACCTCATTGCCGTCCAACAGGGTGGTTTCCAGGGTGACTTCCTGGCCATTGCTCAGACTGCTGAAGACAACGCCTGGAGCCGTTTCACTCGCGGGCAGCGGCGCATCGGCCCGGTAGATGACGAAGTCGATACCCGGCACAGTCAGCGTCACCTGGCCGGCGCCGTCGCTCGTCGCGGCTGCCGCGCCGGGCGGATAGACGGCGGTGAAGCCGGTGTTCGGGCTGTCCGTCCCAAAGGTCGCGTTTTGGGTGTCGTTCGCGTTGTTAAAGGCGATCAGATATTCGACCCGTTCTGCCCGGTCGATACGGCTGAAGGCATAAATGCCCGGCGCGGCCTGGCTGTAGCGATGCAGTTGCGCACCCGTACGCAGCGCCTGATGCTCCTGATAGAGCGTTGCGTAGTCGGCAAAGCTCAGGTACAGGGGATGGGTCGCGTCAAAGTTGTCGGCCGCAGTCGTCGCGTCGGTGCCCATCAGGTCATCATCGTTGTAGCTCGGCACCTGAGACGGGAACATATCCTGGCGTGCGTCCTTGTCATCGCCATCGCCGACAAAGCCCTGCTCGTCCCCGTAATAGATGACCGGC
Organism: uncultured Caldilineaceae bacterium; assembly: GCA_964478635.1. Classification (GTDB taxonomy): domain Bacteria; phylum Chloroflexota; class Anaerolineae; order Caldilineales; family Caldilineaceae; genus JAGRCP01. The sequence continues at coordinate 5,899 of CAYZLP010000073.1, read as the reverse complement.
ACACCGCGGGCAAAGTACATGAGGGCATGGGCGAGGCGGCTGCGCGCCACCTTTTCGGCATCGGGCAGCACGCCATTATCCACATCCAGGAAATGACCGAAACGGCCCCGATCGTGATTGCCGATGAAGGTCGGCAAGGCGTAAACGTTGGAATCGGCATCGGTGAAGTAGTCATCGCCCGCGAATAGGTCACGCATGATGTCGGACGCACCATTTTGCGAGACGTATTGACGTACCTGCTCCTGGAACTTGAAGTCCAGCACGGCCGGGAACTCGGCGCGGCTCGTGTAGTGGCTCAGCAGAACATTGTTGCCGCTGAAGACCTCGCCAAAGATGAAGAAATCTCCGCGGCCTTCGGCTTCTGCATGGGCCATGATTTCCGGCACGAATTGCTGCCAGAATTCGAGGTTGACATGCTTGACGGTGTCCACCCGGAAGCCGTCGATGTCGTAGTTTGTGATCCAGCCCTTGTAGATGTCGATCATCCCGTTGACGACATCCGGATGCTCGGTAAAGAGATCGTCCAGCCCGAAGAAGTCACCGTAGAGTGAGTTCTCGCCGCTGAAGGAAGAATTGCCCCGGTTGTGGTAGTAGATGGGGTTGTTGAGCCAGGCCGGGACCTTGATGTTGGCGTCGGCGGGATCGGAAAAAGCGGGCGTGTACGGGAAGCTCACGCCGGGGTCCAGCGCCGGGAAGGTGTCCCCGCCGGCGAAGTCTCGATCGTCAAAGATATTGCCGGCGGCATCCCTGTAAGGAAAGTCCGTCTTGTTCCGATAGCTGAACGTGCCTTCCTCGTAGGTCAGGATATCGGCCGTATGGTTGGTAATGATATCGAAAAAGACCTTGATCCCGCGGCTGTGCGCCTCTGTGATCAATGTCTCCAGTTCGGCATTTGTCCCGAAATGGGGATCGAACTGGGTCATGTCGACATACCAGTAGCCGTGATAGCCGGCCGAAATGTCGGCGCCGCTGCCCTGCACCGGGTTGTTCTTGAAGACGGGCGTCATCCAGATCGCGGTCGTGCCCAGACTCTCGAGATAGTCCAGCTTGCTGGTCAAGCCGGCCAGATCGCCGCCGTGGAAAAAGCCCTTGTCAGTGGGATCGAAGCCGTGATCGAGCCGATCGCCTGGGATATCGCCCGTGTCATTGGCGGGATTCCCGTTGGCAAACCGATCGGGCATGACGAAGTAGAAGACGTCGTCCTGGATGGGATGGCGCGCCGGCGGCTGGACGAGGGCCGCGATTTCCGGCGGCACGTCGCCACCTCCCACCGGCGTCACGGCGATTTCTACGCTTTTGACGGTCTCGCGATCGTCAAAGGTGAAGGTGACCAGATCGCCTGCGTTGGCCACGCTAAAGGCGATGTTCGGACCATTGGGCGCGCCGCCGGCGCCGTAGTTTTCGTCCCAGCTTTCACCGATGGCGACCTTGCCTTCGTACTGGCCGGGTGGGATGTCGGCGGTCTGGAAGGTGTAGATTTTGTCACCGTCAATATCTTGCAGCCAGGAACGAAGACAGCCCGGATCCCAATCACCGGGACAACCCAGTTCGCTCTGAAAACTGCCCGGGGCCGTGACGATGCGGGCGTTGACGTTGTCGGTAACCCAGTGGGAAACGTCATCGTAATAGAACTTCACATCAGATGGGTTGGCGAGGTTGAGAGAAATATTAGGACCATTCGCTTGCGCACCGGCACCGTAATTCTCATCCCAACTGTCGTTCAGGGCCACCTTGTACTCCCAAGTGCCCGCGGGTAGCGCGAAGACTTGTTGCCAGACATCATCATCCGCATAGTAGGCCAGTTCTGTGGCCGCACACTGGGGCTGCCAGTCCTCGGTGCAACCCAACTCGGACTGCAAGCTGCCCACAATGGCCGCGGTACGGCCGGGTTCACTGCCCGTACTGACGTTGACCGCATTGGACGCCGAATCCCAGGTGATGACCACATTGTCACCCGCGGCGTTGACCGTGAAGGGGACGTTGTTGGCCGGATAGGAAATATCCCAGGCTTCGTCGCGCGCAACCTTGAATTCATGATTGCCGGCCGGAATCGCACTGGAGGTGAAGCTATAAATTCCGTCACCATCCGCGTCCGTCAGCAGCGAATTGACGCACGCCGGCTGCCAGTCACCGGAGCAGCCCAATGCACTCTGAAAGGTGCCGGCCGCAACGGCGATGGCATCATTGATATTGTCGTGAACCGCATTGGTCTTGTCATCGTAATAGAATCGGACAGCGGTTTCCGCCGCCAGGACCACGCCTTTGTTATTCGCCGGATGGCTCACGTCCCAGGTGCGGTTGAGCGCGGCCTTATACTCCCAACTGCCGGCCGGGATCGCAAACTCTCCCCGCCAAACATCGTTGCCGGCCAGAATGAGGTCGGTTCCGGCGCAGTCGGGTTGCCAGTCTCCCGGGCAGCCCAGTTCGCTCTGAAAGCTGCCGGCCAGGGTGACGGACGATGTGCCCGGCGTCTGCGCGTCTGGTGCGGCCGACAGTCTCGGCGTCATGCCAGGTACGACACCGGAAAGCAGCATCAACGAAACCATCAGAACATTGAAACCGCGCAGAGCACTCCGCATTGAGTGAGACATGCCATACTCCTTGAGCAGCGAAAACCAACCCACAATGACGATCCGAGTCCTCCCAACCATGGCATGGTCGCAGGCGTCGGCCTCGAATGAACCGACATGTGTGATCGATTTTTCATGGAAAAATGCTACCGGCGCAACCGGTTGCAATGAAGAGATAAGGTGGATTATACGGCTCACAAAAGTGTATGTCAAGCTACAATTCTGCAAGGAAATATCGTCTGACTCCCTACAGTTCAAGAATCAGACAGCGGCGAATGACTGTGTGCACAGTTGCAGTTGCAGTCACCGCACTTGCGCCGAAAACTCGACCGGTACTTCCATGCTACTCCATAAACTTAACTTCCCGTAATCTAAATTTAAGGCATTTGACGCCCCCTGCGTTCTGATTATAATTAGCCGACCTCTGAAATGTTTTCCCACCACAATTGAATAGCGCCCAAGCGGCGCGGCGTTGCGCGCGCCGTGGTCCGTTGTGGCGCCCCGTATTCCGCTTGCTCGTTCACAAAGGAGGAGACGATGAAGAAGCTGATTTGGTTGGTCGCGCTCACGATTACCGTGATGGTGGTCGGCGCGTTGGCCTGGCCGGGCTTGGCCCTGGCCGGTCCCGAGGCCTGCGGCAACCGCAACAACAACACCCATGACAAACTGCTGGAGTGCCTGACCCTGGACGGCGCGCGGGAGCATCAGGCGGCCTTCCAGGCCCATGCCGACGCCAACAACGGCATCCGCACCTCGGGCACGCCGGGGTACGACGCCTCGGTAGCCTACGTCGTCGAGCGCATGACCGCCGCGGGCTACAGCGTGACGACCCAGGCGTTCGACTTCCAGACCTTTATCTCCCTGTCGCCATCGGTGCTGGAGACCGTTGCGCCGCTTTCTGGACCGGTCACGAACAACATCATGTCCTACTCGGGCAGTGGCGACGTCACGGCGTCGGTGAGCACGCTGCCGGTCATCACCGGCTGCAATGCGACCGATTTCGCCGGCTTTCCGGCCGGTAACATCGCCCTGATCAGCCGAGGCGCCTGCACTTTCGCGCTCAAGGCCACCAATGCCTACAACGCGGGGGCGGTGGGCGTCGTCATTTACAACAACATTCCCGGCGTCCTCAACGGCACGCTGGGCAATGGCTTCACGCTCGACATTCCGGTCACAGCGGTCACCCTGGACGTGGGCCAGGAGCTTGCCGCCACAGTCGGTTTGGTCATGCGCCTGAAAACCGACACCTTCCGCGGCATCGCCACGACCTACAACGTCATTGCCGAATCAAAGGACGGCGATCCCAACAATGTCATCATGGCGGGCGCGCACCTTGATTCGGTGAACGAGGGCCCCGGCATCCAGGACAACGGCACGGGCAGCGCTGCGATTCTCGAGGTTGCGGAGGAGATGGCGAAGGTGAAGCCGCGCAACAAGGTGCGCTTCGCCTGGTGGGGGGCCGAAGAGTCGGGTCTGGTCGGATCGACCTACTACGTCAACAATCTGTCCCAGGAGGCGCAGGAGAACATTGCACTCTATCTCAACTTCGATATGGTCGGATCGCCCAATCACGTCTTCTTCGTCTATGACGGCGATGATTCCGACGGCGTCGGCGCCGGTCCCGGCCCAGTAGGTTCCGCCCAGATCGAGGCGCTCTTCGAACAGTTCTACAGCGAAGTTGCCGGCCAACCGTTCAAGGGCACGGACTTCTCCGGTCGTTCTGACTACGGCCCATTCATCGCGGTGGGTATTCCGTCGGGCGGTCTCTTCACCGGCGCCGAGGGCATCAAGACTCCGGAAGAAGCGGCGCTGTGGGGCGGCACCGCGGGCGCGCAATACGACCCGTGCTACCACCTCGCTTGCGACACCTTCGACAACATCAACCTGACGGCCTTTGACGTCAATGTCGATGCCGTCGGCTACGCCGTGCTGCAATACGCCATGAACACCGAAGCGGTCAACGGCGTCCGGGGCAAGGGCAACTTCCGCCAGGACGTGCCGGCCTATGAGCCCGAGTTCTGGGGCGGGGACCACGCCGTGCGCTAGGTCGCGCCTGGCGTGAACGCAGGATTTTAGGAGAGCGGTCGTCTTGTCGGCGTCGCAGATATCGTGTTGCAGGTCAACCGGTGTCTGTCGTGCCGGTAAGACGACCGTTTTTCAGTAAACGGGTGCATGTCAATCCGGCTGTTCAGAAACCAGGGCAGGACCATCCTTCAGAAGCTCAATGCATAGGTCCAACAGTGCAGATCCTGTGATGTCATCCAGCTTGTGGGAGCGAGAAGTAAACCTACCACGGTTTTCAAACAAATTGGAGCCGATGAGTCTTTGGCTCCAGTCTGTGGCAACGACACTATTGCGCATGACGTGATCCAGATGAAAATCAATGAACTCGTCGCCGGGTTCATTGCCGTGATAGGTCAGCAGCAATGTCGAGTAGCCGGGGCGCCGGGGCCTTTTGATCCGAATTGCGAAACAGGTACCGCGGGCAACGATTTCATAGCCTTCCTGCTCGGCCGCAGCCCAAAGTTGCCTGCATATCTCGCCTCCCTGGGGCGAGCACTTGTCCAGGAACTCCTCACGTGTCAGCGTGCTACTTCGACCCGCGGCAGACCTTTTGCGGTCGGCGGTCTTCTGACTCTGGCCCAGGACGCGGGGGACCAGGGCAGTCTGGCCCGCGCCGGTGTATTGCTTGAGTTCGACGATGAGGACCTGGACGTCGGCCATCTTGTCGTTGAGGAATTCCACGATGCGGCGCAGTTCGGGGGGCGCCTGGTCGACGACGAAGAGGAGGCGGACTTCGCCGTTGCGCAGCTTCTCTTCGACGGTCTGCCAGTAGGCGTCGGTCGCTTCGGCGCTGTCGTCGTCGATGAGGTCCGCGATTAGCTCGTCCAGGTCGGCACCGCGATGGGCGGCGGTTTCGCCCGCGATCTGCCGGACGCGGTCGACGGACAAGTGGGCGGCGCCGTTGGATGCATAGTCGAGCATCTGGGCCACGACTTCGCGGCGGGTGCGGGTGTCGACGGCGCGCTTGCACTCGACAAAGGTGGGCGTGCCGTCCTGGTCGAGGAAGAAGTGATCGATGCTCCAGCGATCGCCGCCGTCCAGTTGGTCAGGCACGCCCATTTCGCGGGCGACGAGGAGCCAACGGCGGGGCGCGTTGGGATCGATCTGGTCGCCGGCCAGGAGGTCGGGATAGTCCTCCAGGTAGCGCTGGAGCTGGTCCTCGTCGATGTAGTCGCTGGCGGCAATGGGGGTGAGGTGGCGGTCGGTCTGGTTGACGAGGAAGATTTTGGCGTCGGTCATGGGTGAGATCCTTCCTGAGCAAGGGA
>CAYZLP010000072.1:9228-11197 GCA_964478635.1 uncultured Caldilineaceae bacterium | reverse complement strand
GGAAGATCGTGCGGTTGGAAACCGCACCTACGATTACCGGAATATCTATTCAATCTTCAAAAACCGGCGGCTGAACGGGATCATTGGGTTCAATCTTGCTCGTTTCGTTCGCACGCCCACGTACGAACGGGTCTGACCGCAGCCGCTCCTGCGCACTGGACGCAGAAACCATGATCTCGTAGCGCCGCCAGTCTAGCTTGCTGAAATAGCCTATTGCATATAGTCTACCGCTCTGAAGTCCGGCTCGTGGGGAAAACAGGCTTCACAGTGAAAACCACAAGCACGGCTTTTGCTTGTACACATTCAGATCGAAAACTCACAAGGAGAAACCATGAATTCGCTACTCGACATGATCGCCAGCCAACTGGACGACCGCACCATTCGCCAGATTTCCAGCCAGCTCGGGATTGAAAACCAGTCTGCCCAGCAGGCAATCAGCGCCGCCGTCCCCATGTTGCTGGGGGCGCTTGATCGCAACGCCCACTCCCAGGGCGGCGCCGAGTCTCTCAATGCCGCCCTGGATCGGGACCACGACGGCAGTATTCTAAACGACCTGGTCGGCGCACTCTCCGATCCCAATACCATGCAGGACGGCAGCAGCATCCTCAATCACGTTTTCGGCAGCGCTCGTCCCAAGGTCGACAACGGCGTCAGCCAGATCAGCGGCCTGGATCCCCAAACGACCGATCAGCTCATGTCCATGCTGGCGCCGGTGGTTCTGGGCGCCGTGGGCCAGCAAAAGCAGCAGCAGGGCCTGGATGCTCAAGGTCTGGCCAATTTGCTGAATCAGGAACGCCAGGAGGCCGGTGGCAAGTATGCCGGTCTCGCCAAGTTCCTCGATATGGACGGCGACGGCGATCCCACGGACGACGTCATGAATCTGGGCAACTCGCTGCTGAAGAACTTCTTCGGCCGGCGCTAAACTGAAGGTTTCACGAGACCACGACTTTGCACAAGGTGACAGTCACTGGCAGAACGATTCGTCTTTGACCGGGCGGCGCCGTGCCAGCGACTGTCACCCGCATCAGAAGTCATATTCTCATCGTGCGGCTAGTTTAGGTGGAGAATCGCAAGAACTTACACAGAGTGCGCTGAGAAGACATAGCGCATCACAGATTACAGAAAGAGAGGAGGATCTTCAATGCTAAAGGAATTCCGTGAATTTATCAGCCGCGGCAATGTCATGGACCTGGCCGTTGCCGTGGTCATGGGCGCCGCTTTCACGGCCATCGTGGATTCGCTCGTCGCCGACATCATCATGCCTCTCATCGGCATTCTGTTGGGCGGCGTCGACTTCACGACCCTCTCCATCCAGGTGGGGGAAGCCCAGATTATGTACGGGAACTTCATTCAGGCCATCATCAACTTTGTGATCATCGCCTTCGTGATCTTCATGATGGTTAAGGCGATCAACCGGGCGTCGGCCATGGCCTTTGGCGAAGCCGAGGCGGAGGAAGACGCCCCGGCCGAGCCGTCGAATGAAGAAGTGCTGCTCACCGAAATCCGGGATCTGCTCAAGCAGCAGAACGCGTAATGGGGTAGGCGAAATTATTCACAATGTCTCGAATGGGAAAATTGCGCACGTAACGCTGGCTGAGCCTGTCGAAGTCTGCGTTACGTGCGCAATTTCTTTTCCGGTTCGTCAAGCGCTACAGTCCGCGCTTGACGGTTATGCCAGCGTGACCGGCCGGCCCGTCCGGGCCGCCTCGTAGAGCGCCAGCACCGAGCGCAGAAATTCCCGGCTGAGGCTGAGGGGGACGACCGGCGCGGCGCCGTCGAGAACGCAGGCTTCCATGGCGGCTACTTCATAGACATAGGGCGTGATGCCGTCGAAGACGATGGTCTCCACCCGATTGTCCAGACCGGTGACCGTGATGTGGCTGGGGTTGCCGACCTCGCCCGGCTTCCACGGTTCGGGTACGTGAATGATGCCTTCATCACCCACAAAGTAGGCCCCTTCCCGGAAGGG
>CAYZLP010000072.1:0-9128 GCA_964478635.1 uncultured Caldilineaceae bacterium | reverse complement strand
CTTCGATGAGTTGCTTGACCTTCTGCGTCTGGGGATGGTGCAGATACATGAAGGCCTCAAAGATGGTCACACCATTCGCCTGGGCCGCGGCCTCGACGCGATCCAGTTCATTCAGGGACAGCGTCAAGGGCTTTTCGCAGAGCACGTCCTTGCCCGCTTCGGCGGCCCTGATCGTCCATTCGGCGTGGAGGTTGTTGGGCAGAGGGTTGTAGATGACGTCGATGCTGGGATCGGCCAGCAATTCTTCATAGCTGCCGTAGGCCTGGGGAATATCCCACTCGGCCGCATAGGCCTGGGCGCGCTTCAGATCCCGGCTGGCGACGGCGGCCAGTTCGCTCCGGGCCGCTTCACGAATGGGCTGGATCAGCGCGCGGTTGATGTTGGCGGTCGACAGAAGCGCCCAACGCAAGGGGTCGCCCATGAGTTTCTCCTTTTCTGTGGCTGATAGGAGTTGCGCACTTGCTGTCAAAAGGCTGACTTCTGCGGCTGAAACCCTCAACTGCGCAACTTCTTTGCTGGGTCGATTGCTCTTCTCCCCTCATTGTAGACGTCCGAAACCGCCCGCGCAAGGTTGGATGTGATGGATGCCTACCGGGAAGATAAACGGACGCGTGCAAGAGCTTCCGGGAAGAGTTGTCGCTGTGGCCAGCAGATCAACCAGAATCATCACCTGGGAGCAGACCAGCGACTCCGGTGAGACACAGCATAGATCTCCCAAAACTTCGCCAAGTCCAATCAACAACACGCTCAACACACGCCCTACATAGACTTGATGCACCAATGCGCATTTCCCATGGACACGCCGGAACTATGGATCTGGAACCGCTACGCACCTATCTCCTCGACAAGGCCGGCGCCCGCGAGAGCGCCCCGTTCGATCCCCACACCATGGTCTTCCACGTGGGCGATCAGATTTTTGCCTTGATCAGCCGCCAGGCCACGCCGCTCCATCTCACTCTCCGTTGCGAACCCGATCGGGCCGAGTTGTTGCGCGCGCTGTACCCAAGCGTGCGGCCGGGCGCTTACATGAATCGCCGTCACTGGAACACACTGACGTTGGATGGTACAATCACGGTGGAAGCCCTATGCCGTATGATTGACACATCCTATCGTCTGGCCCTGATCGCTGGGGGAACGCCCGACCGGCTGCCGGCAACATTTGAAGAAGACATCGCCCATGACGCAACAAATTGATATTGTCGTAATCGGCTCCGGCGCAGGCGGTCTTGCCGCGGCCGTGGCCCTCGCGCAGTCCGGCAAGCAGGTGCTGGTTTTGGAACAGCACGAGGTGCCCGGCGGCTGGTGTCATTCATTCACTTTGGAAGGCTATCGTTTCAGTCCCGGCGTGCACTACATCGGCAATCTGGGGCCGGGCGAAGATGTGCGGCGCATGTTGGAGGCCTTGGGCGTTTCGGGAGATTTGGCTTTTGCCGAGCTGAACCCGGATGGCTATGACCACGTCATGATCCGCCGGCCGGGTGAAGAACCGTTCCGCTTCGACATTCCCAAGGGGCGTGACGCATTCCAAAGCCGTCTCATGGCCGAATTCCCTGACGAACGGGAAGGCATTGGCGGCTACTTTGATCTGTTGGGCGTCTTGCCCCAGGAGATGCGCCAGGCCCGGGGGATGAAGGGGATCACGGGTGCGCTGCGCATGCGCTTCGCATTGCCCAATCTGGTGCGCTGGCACAAGCGCTCGGCCCAGGAGCTGGTCGACCATTTTGTGACGGACCCCTACCTCAAGGCCGTTCTGCTGGCCCAGGCCGGCGACTATGCCACGCCGCCCTCCCAGGCATCGGCCCTCATGCACGTCATGCTCATCAATCATTACCTCAACGGCGGCTACTATCCGGTGGGCGGCGGCGGCGCAATCCCCAAGGCCTTCGTGCGCGCGCTCAAGCGGGCCGGTGGTGAGATTCGCCTCTCGACGCCAGTCGACCGAATTCTCCTCGAAGACGGGCGCGCCGTGGGCGTGCGCTTGGCGGATGGCGAGGAGATCCGGGCCGGCGTGGTGCTGAGCAATGCCGATCCCCATATCACCTTCGACCGCCTCATCGGCCGCGCGCATCTGAGCCCAGCACTGCAGCAGCGCGTGGACGGGCTGCGCTGGTCGACTTCTTCCCTCAGCCTCTATGCCGCCGTCGACATGGACCTGCGGGCGGCGGGGCTCGATTCCGGTAACGTCTGGTATTACGCCGACCCGGATCTGGACCGCCTCTACCGCTATGGTCAGACGCCGGCTCTGGCCAGCGACTTGCAGCCCCAGGCCCTCTTCCTGACGGTGACGACCCTCAAGGATCCGACCAAGCGTCACCGCGGTCACGACACGGTTGAGGTCTTCACCTTCATGGACGGCGCGCCCTTTGCCAAGTGGGCCGACCAGCCCACCGGTGAACGGGATGCGGAATACGTCGCCTTGAAGGAGCGGCTGGCCGACGCCATGATCGACATGGTGGAGGAAATTGTACCGGGCTTTCGTGCCCACATCGTCTTCCAAGACCTGGGCACGCCCCTGACGAATGCCCACTACATCAATGCCTATGGAGGCAACATCTACGGCATCGACAAGACCATCGATCAGACCGGACCGGGCAGTTTTGCCGTTACGACCGAGATCGACGGCCTTTATCTCTGCGGCGCCAGCACCACCTCCCACGGCGTGGCGGGCGCGGCCGGCTCCGGCCTGATCGCCGCCTCCAAGATCCTCGGCTGTCGCATGCGCGAACTCCTGGCGAACCCCGGCCCGCCCCTCCAGATTTATCCGGCGGAAGACATCAGCCAATGGCCGCCCAAGCTCCAGGCGCGGATTGCCCGGGGTGAGACATAGTCTCTTCTTCCAATAAATGCCCCACCGTGCAGCAGTTCGCAATTAACGCCAATAGACCGCGGAACAAAGTTGCTGATCCGGCACCGTGCGCCGTGCAGCCTGTTTGACATTGATACAAGTGGCGTGCTAGACTGCCGCCAACCTCAATCCGAATCCGCTCGGTCCGCATAACGCGTTCGAGCGGGCGACCACGTTTCAGCGCCGAAATCGTTGTGTCCAAGCAACTGATTTCGTGCCGCGAGCATTCCTCGACAACCGCATCATTTGTTCATCCATCGAGACCCTTGCAAGGAGAACAGCATGACCCACGAGCACAAGAAAAACACTCTCGGATCCACCCAGCTGGACCGGCGCCAATTCATGCGCCTGACGGTCGTTGGCGGCGGCGCAGCCGCCCTCTTGGCCGCGTGTGCGGTGCCGGCCCAAACGCCCACCGGCGAAACCGGCGCCGCGCCGGCAGCCGGGGCGGGCGAAGCCGCGGCCGGCGGTGGCACCATGGTCTGGCTCGGCCATCAGGAGGTAGCCAGCCTGAGCCCCGATGATGACGGTCCCGATATTCAGTTCGTCATGATTCGGAACATTCACAGTCCCGTTGTCTATTACAACGAATTCAATGAGCTGGAAGCGGTGCTGGCCGAATCTTACGAAGTCTCCGAAGATGGCTTGACCTATACTTTCAAGCTACGGGAAGGGGTACTCTTCCATGACGGCAAGGAATTGACCTCCGCCGATGTGAAATATACCTGGGACTACTACCGCAACCCGGACAATGCAACGGTCAGTGTGGGCGATTTCGCCGGGATCGGCAGTATTGAAACGCCGGATGATTACACCGTCGTGGTCAATATGGATTCGGTCAATGCTGCGTCTCTGGGCAACTGGGCTGCATTCAACATCGTACAATCCGAGTATCACGCTGAAATTGGCGAGGACGCGTATAAGGCCGCGCCAATTGGTACGGGACCGTATAAAGTGAAAGAATGGCGGGCAGCCGAATTCACTGAGCTCGAAGCATTTGACGACTACTTCCTGGGACGCCCCAATATTGATGTCATTCGTCTGGACGTCGTGCCTGAACCGTCGGTGCGCATGATTGCTCTGCAAACCGGCGATGCCGATTCCTCGGCCTGGCCGCTACTGGTGGAAGACAGCTTGACGCTCATGGAGGATCCCGACTTCCTGGTTTACAGCACGCCGGGCAACTCCATCAAGCATATCCCGCTTAACAACACGCTGCCCCAACTGTCCGACAAGCAGGTACGCAAAGCCATGATGCATGCCCTGGATCGTCAGCGCATCATCGATGAGCTCTGGTCCGGCACGGCCCAGGTCTCTCACTCCAATATTCCGCCTTCGAGTTTTTATTACAAGTCGGATCTGCCCCAATATGAGTTCGACCCGGAAAAGGCAGGGGCCATGTTGGACGAAGCCGGCTGGGTGCTGGGAGATGACGGCGTGCGCGAAAAGGACGGCGTGAAGCTCTCCTTTACCTGTACGACCATCACCGGCGACCAGGCGCGCCGGCCCATTGCCGAACTGGCCCAACTCATGCTGGCCGACGTAGGCATCGACATGCAGCTGGCCGAAGCGCCGGTAGCATCGATCCTTGAAGCCATGCGAGCCGCCACCATGGATGCTTCGCTCTTCAATTGGACCTACTGCACCAACGCCGTGGAGCCGGATCCCTTCTCGACGCTGCATTCAGACGGCGGCAACAATTTCTGCAATTTCAGAAACGCCCGCATGGATGAGCTGATCGAACAGGGTGTGCAGGTCGTCGATCCTGAGCAGCGCAAAGTCATTTACGACGAGCTTCAGGAGATCTTCGTCGATGAGGTGCCGTGCCTGTTCCTACAGTTCGATGACTGGCTGATCCCCTTCAACCGACGAATTGAGGGGCTGCCCGAAGATCCCAAGGCATCGACCTCCTATTACATGCGTGCACATCTGTGGACGTTGGGCAACGGATAGCAGGAATGAAGCAGAGCAGTCCGGCTGTTGCCTGCCGGTTGACAGAATATTCCGGTAATCGTCGGTGCGGTTTCTTGATGATTGAAGAAATATTCCGGTAATCGTAGGTGCGGTTTCCAACCGCACGATCTTCCAGAAACATCAGAGGTAGATGGAGCCCGTGCGGTTGGAAACCGCACCTACGGTATTGCCAGATTATTTCGTTAACCTTCAACCAACCGCATGATTTTCGAGAAAGACCAGCGGTAGCTGGAAAACGTGCAGTTTCCAGCCGCACCTACGCTTGCCCGATTCATTTCTGCCCGTTCAACCGGAAGCCGGACTGCTTTCATCCTGCAGCACACCCACCAGCAGTCTAGGAAAGCCACATGGGTCGCTATATCTTCGTGCGCCTGGTACAAGGCGCAATTGTGATCTTCCTCATCAGCGTGCTGACCTTCGTGATCATGCGGCTCATGCCGGGCGATCCGGTCTATTTGCTCTTTGGCGAAGGCCAGGTGCGAATCTCCGAAGAGCAAATGGAGGCGATCCGCGCCCGGTGGGGATTGGATCAGCCATACTACGTTCAATACCTGGTGTGGGCGCGCAACATGCTGACCGGAAACTTCGGCGACTCTCTCGTGCGCACGGGGGTGCCCGTGCGTGAAATGATCTTCGAAGCCATCCCCGTAACGCTTACGTTGAACGTCTATGCGTTGCTGCTGGCGCTGGTAATTTCGATCCCCCTGGGGATCTTTGCAGGCATTCGCCGCAATTCGTTTGTCGATTACTTTGCCTCGGTCTTCTCGGCCGTGGGCGTCGCCACGCCCAACTTCTGGCTTGGCCTGATGCTGATCGTGATCTTCTCCCTTTTGCTGGGCTGGTTGCCGCCTTTTGGGCTGCGCTCTTGGCAGGGATATGTCCTGCCGGTCATCGTGTTGGCGACGGAGCAGATGGCCGTTCTGACCCGCGTCATGCGCAGCTCGACGGTCGAGGTGCTGAATGAGGATTACGTGCGCACGGCCCGCAGCAAAGGCTTGCATGAGCGGACGGTCGTCATTCGCCACGCCGTGCGCAACGCGCTCCTGCCCGTGGTAACGGTCATCGGTTTCAATATCGCATTCATCCTGAGCGGAACGATTGTCGTGGAGACCGTTTTTGCCTTGCCCGGCATCGGCCGCCTCTTCACTGATTCCGTCTTCCGGTTGGATTATCAGGTTGTCCAGTCGCTGGTCGTGTTGTTGGCGGTCCTGGTGGTAGTCGCCAACCTGGTGACGGATCTGGTGTATGCCCTGGTCGATCCTCGCATTCGTTTTGATTAGGCACTCTCGTTATGGCCGTTATTCCTGCATCACCCAATGAATCGTCATTGCTGGCTGCGGAAACCCAGCATCGGTCGGAGTGGGCCCAGGCGTGGCGTCGTTTCGCCGCCAATCGGATTGCCATCTTCGGCCTGATCCTCGTGATCTTGCTGGTGCTGATCGCCATCTTTGCGCCGTTGATTGCGCCCTACGACCCGATTACCGACATCTTCCGGGGCATGCGCGGCGTTGGTCCATCGCCGGACCATCCCATGGGGTTCGATCATCTGTCGCGCGATTTGCTGAGCCGGGTGATTTTTGGCACGCGCGTTGCGCTCTTGGTGGGCATAATCGCCACCGCGATTTCAGTTTTCATCGGCGTGATTGTCGGCGCCCTCGCCGGCTATTTTGGTGGCTGGGTGGATCAGGTACTCTCCCGGATTATCGATACCCTGATGGCCTTTCCCATTATCGCGTTGCTGATCGTCCTGGCTTCTGTATTGGGTCCTAGCCTGCCCACGACAATCGTTGTCATCGGCGCGACTGTCTGGGCGCGCTATGCCCGGGTGGTGCGTGCGGACGTAATGAGCCTGCGCCAACGCGACTACATTACGGCCGCCCACGCGACCGGGGTCAAAAACTGGCGCATCATCTGGCGCCACATGCTGCCCAATGTTCTGGGACCGGTCATCGTGCTGGCTTCCCTCGGCGTGGGCAGTATCATAATTCTGGAAGCAGCGCTCTCTTTCCTAGGGTTGGGCGTGCGGCCGCCTACCCCCTCTTGGGGCGGCATTCTGGCCGATGGCCGGGCCTTCATTCTGCGCTATCCGCATATCTCCATCTTCCCGGGCATCATGATCGTCATCACCGTGCTGGCCTTCAACTTCATCGGCGACGGCCTGCGTGACGCCCTGGATCCCAAAGATCGGCAATAAGCGTCCCACCCACTGGTCCCTGTCCACAATGCATCTCTTTATCGCCTGTCTCGGCACCGAAACCAACACCTTTTCGCCCTTTCTCACCGGCTATCGGACCTTTGAAGATACGTACGTGGTCCGGGGCGGCGCGCATACGGCCATGCACGACATGCTGGCCGCGCCCCTAATCCGCTGGCGCGAGCTGGCCGAGGCCCAGGGCTGGCGAGTGACGGAGAGCCTCTGCGCCAGCGCCGTGCCGTCGGGACTCACCCTGCGCCACGTCTACGAAAGCTACCGGGACGAAATCCTGGCCGATCTGCGCGCGGCCATGCCGGTGGATGCAGTGTTGCTCAGCCTTCACGGGGCCATGGTCGCGGAGGGTTACGAGGATTGCGAAGGCGACCTGTTGCGCCGCGTCCGGGCCATCGTCGGAGCGGACACGCCCGTCGGCGCGGAGTTGGACCTCCACTGTCATTTGACAGAGGCCATGGTAACAGCGGCGACGCTCCTGGTCGGCTACAAGGAATACCCGCATACGGATTTCCTGGCCCGGGCCGACGATCTCTTTCGCCTGACGCAAGCGACCTTGGCCGGTGAGATTGCGCCCCACATGGCGCTGTACGACTGTGGCATGATCGGCGTCTATCACACCAGCCGATCGCCCATGCGCGCGATCGTCGACGAGACGATCGCGTTGGAAGAAAGGCCGGACATGCTTTCCATCTCTATCGGTCACGGCTTTGGCTGGGGCGATGTGGTGGAGATGGGTACGCGCGTGCTGGTGATTACGGACGATCGGCCCGCAACCGGTGCGGCCCTGGCTGAAGACTTGGGGCGCCGGCTCTACGATCTGCGCGTCGACCTGCAGCCGCCCTATAAGAGCATCCCGGAAGCCATTGAAATCGTGCGCTCCGCCCCCCGTGGGCCGGTGGTGCTGGCCGATGTCTCCGACAATTCCGGCGGCGGCGCGCCCAATGACTCTACATACTTGTTGCGCGCATTAATCGAGGCGGACGTGGAGGAAGTAGGGGTGGCCTGCATCTGGGATCCCATGGCGGTACAGTTGGCCCACGAAGCCGGTGAGGGCGCACGCCTGCAAATGCGCGTGGGCGGTAAGCTGGGGACGATGTCGGGGGATCCGCTTGATTTGGAAGTGGAGGTCACCAGGGTCGTGGAAAATGCCACCCAGACTATCGGCGTACCGCCCGACACAACCTCGTGGCGACTGGGTCATGCTGCGGCGCTGCGCGTAGATGGCGGCATTGACATCGTGGTCAATTCCTTGCGCTCCCAGACCTTCAATCCTGACGCCTTTTCCAATCTGGGCATCGATCCCCTGCAGAAGAAGGTGTTGGTCGTGAAATCCATGCAGCATTTTTACGCCGGCTTTGCGCCCATCGCTGCGCAGATCGTCTACGTAGCGGCGCCCGGCGCGCTCGTGCCCGACTTCACGCAGCTCCCGTACCGCCACGCCCGCCGCACGATCTGGCCCATGAGTGAGGTATGACGAATATGGTTGACACTCTTATAGTGGGTGGTCGCATCGTTGACGGCAGCGGCAACCCGTGGTTCTACGGCGATCTCGCGCTGACCGGCGACCGCATCACGGCGATTGCGCCCCCCGGCCGCATCCCGGCCGCTGCAGCGGCCACGGTCGTGACTGCAACGGACCACATTGTGGCGCCCGGGTTCATCGACATCCTCAGCCATTCCATCCTCTCCCTGATGGTCGACAATCGCTCTCTCTCCAAGATCACCCAGGGCGTGACCACCGAGATCATGGGCGAAGGCTGGACGCCGGCCCCCTTCATCGGCCGGCGCGACGTGGAAGATCTGGGGCGTCACTATCTCGCTACCCTCATCCCCGAATGGGTCGAGCGCATGCAGACCTGGCGGCGCTTGCGCGATTGGTTGGAGGCCATGACCGAGGGCGGCGTGGCGCCCAACATCGGCACGATGCTGGGGGGCGGCTCCCTGCGCACCATTGCCATGGGGTATGACATGGGGCGCCCGACGGAGGATCAGCTCGACCTCATGCGCCGGACCATGGCCGACGCCATGGAGGACGGCGCGTTCGGCGTCTCTATGGCCCTCATTTATCCGCCCAGCGCCTATACGGATACGGACGAGATA
>CAYZLP010000071.1:0-11199 GCA_964478635.1 uncultured Caldilineaceae bacterium | reverse complement strand
GGAAACGCAATGATGACCACCAGCCAGACGACCGCCGCGCCGAGGACAATGTTGCGCCCCCAATCTTCTCGGCCCATGCTTCAGCGCCGCCTATACCAGGAAGACGCCGGGATTGAGAATTCCGGCCGGATCCCAGCGTTCTTTGAGCTTGCGCATCAAAGTGAGGCTGGTCGGATGATAACCCCAGGGCTCAAGCTGCTGGCGGAACCGTTCACCGGCCGCCATGATGACGGCATAGCCGCCGGCGGCCAGGGCCGGATGGCGCAAAGCGTCCAGACGCAGGCGGGCGTCGGCGGGGCTTGGCGGACGATCGAGGAAATAGACCAGACCGGCTCCGTAGTCGACAAAGTATCGGCCGTGCTGGCGTGCGAGTTCGGGCAGGTGAGGCAGCGTCGTGGCCAACTCTTTGACCGGCAACCCCATGCGTACGAGCAGCGTGTCGCCATCCAGGTCACTGCCCTCGGTAAGAAAGGCCTGCCAGGCCGTGGTGGCATCCAGGTCACTTTCCAGGACGATGGGCGCACCGGCCCGCCGCAGCGCACCGGCGATGGCAGCTACCTCTTCGGCCACATCCGCCTCAACGCCTTCAATCGTGTAGAGCAGGGCATAGGGAGCATCCGCCAGGCCCGGGATTTCGGTCTCCTGGACGAGCGCAATGCCGGCGCCCAGCAGCGCAAGGGAGCGAGCCACCCGGGCCAGGGCCAGCCCACTAGGCAGATCTTCGACCGGCGCCACCAGCGTACGGCGGCAGCGGGGAACGGGCGTCAACTTGAGCGTGACATCGGTCAATAATCCGAGGGTGCCCCGAGCGCCGACGAAAACTTTGGGCAGATCGTACCCCGCCACGTTCTTGACCAGTGGTCGCCCTGCGCGAATGCTTCGGCCATCGGCCATGGCCACCGTCGCGCAGAGCATGGCGTCGCGTAGGCTGCCATACCGCATGCGCGAGGGAGCGTGAACGTTGGCCGAAAGCACGCCGCCCACAGTGGCGCCAGGCCAAGGGGCGACGATAGGCGCCTGGAAGCCGTGTCCTGCCAGGAAGTCTTGGATATCGTCCACCGCCATGCCCGCGCCCACGGTGATGAAGAGATCCTCCGGGGCAAAGGTTTGGACACCGGTCAGGCGTACTGTGTCCAGTTGTATGGACGAACCGCTGCCCGGGAGCAGGGGCGCGCCGCCGATAAAGACACTGCGGCGGGCCACGGTGCAGGCCAGCAGGCCGGCGGCCGCCTCGGCGGCGTCCTCCGGCTGCCAGGGATCGCTGCCAGGCATCTGGGGCTCTCGCCGCGCGACCGCCGGCAATCGATCCGGCAAGACCTTGCCCGGATTGAGCAGATTCTCAGGGTCAAAAATCTCCTTGATGTCGTGCATGGCGGCCAGCTCGGCGCCGCTGTACATATGGGCCATGTAGGGTCGCTTCTCGACGCCCACACCGTGCTCGCCCGTGATGCTGCCGTCGTGGCGGATACAGAGTTCGATAATCTCTTTGGCGGCCTGATGAACCCGCGCAGCCTGGTTCGGATCGTTGGGATCCAGCGGGATGAGGGGATGGAGGTTCCCGTCGCCGGCATGGAAGAAGCTGGCCGTTATGACATCGTGACGCGTGCAGATCGCTTTGACCTCGTGGAGCACCGCTGCCAGTAAGCTACGGCGCACCGTAACGTCGGTCAGGTAATAGGTGGGCGCCAGGCGCGCCAGCGCGCCGGCCGCGCTTTTGCGCCCATACCAGATCTGCTGCCGCTCGGCTTCCGACTGGGCGATGCGGATGTTCCTGCCGCCGTTGGCCGCCAGCAGATCCGCAATCTCTTCAACCTGGCTGTGGAGGCCCGCGGCGTATCCATCCATCTCGACGATCAGGGCCGCGCCGGCGTCCACCGGCAGATTGGCCGTGGCGAATTCCTCGATGATGCGCATGCCCCGCTGGTCCATCATCTCTAGCGTCGCCGGAACCAGGCCCGCGGCGATGACGGCCGAAACCGCCGCACCCGCGGCTTCCTCCGACTCGAAGGCAACCATCATGGTCATGACCCCCGGCGGGTTGCGGATCAGCCGGAGATCGGCCTGGGTGATGACGCCCAGGGTTCCTTCGCTGCCCACCATGAGGCCGCAGAAGTCATATTCGGGATAGTCCAGGGCCCGTCCACCCAGAATGACGACGTCACCGCCGGCCAGGACAACCTCCAGACCGGTCACGTAATTGGTTGTGACGCCATATTTGAAGCAGTGAGGACCGCCGGCATTGGTGCCCAGGTTGCCGCCGATGAGGGAGGAGCGACCGCTGGAGGGATCGGGCGGATAGTAGAGTCCGACCTCTTTCACCGCAGCATCGATGGCCAGGTTGACGGCCCCGGCCTGAACTACTGCGCTCTGTCCGACCGTATCCAACTCCAGCAGCCGGTTCATGCGCGAGAAGACCAGCACCACGCCGCCCGCTTTAGCCACCGCGCCGCCGGCCAATCCCGTCCCTGCACCCCGGGCGATGAGCGGCACTTTGTTTGCGGACGCCCACTGCAGAACCCGGCTCACATCGGCCGTCTCATCGGGATAGAAGACGGCGTCGGGCCTACCCCGGTCGAAGCCCGCATCGATCTCATAGGTAATCAGCGCCACCGGATCGGTGACGAGTTGTCGATCGCTGAATGAATGGGACGGGATGGCGGATATGGTAGCGGACATGGTGCTCCAGGAAAAGGTGGAGAGATTCAGAGATCAGGAGATTGAGAAACCTGTACAGACTCTTACCTTCGCTCACCCAATCTTCCAATCCCCCGATCGTTTGATCTCACGACTCATTCCGATACGCCAGATCCAACAACTCCACCACGTGCAGCACGCGCATGGCCAGTCCGGCTTTGCGGACGCCGTGCAGATATTGGAGGTGGCAGCCTGTGTTGGTGGTGGCGATGACGTCGGCGTGGGTGGCGGCAATATCGGTCATCTTCGTGTCGAGAATTCGTTCGGCCGTTTCGTGTTGGAGAATGTTGTAGACCCCGGCGCTGCCGCAGCAGAAATCGGGACGGGTCATCTCCACCAGCGTCAGGCCCGGGATCGCACGGAGCAAAGCGCGCGGCTGGTCGACGACGCGCTGGGCGTGACGCAGGTGGCAGGAGTCGGCATAGGTGACCCGCAGGCTGACGGCGCCCCGGGGAGGTTCGTGTAAATGCCCGGCCAGGAATTCGGTTACATCCTGCACGTGCGCGGCAAAGGCCCGGGCGCGGTCGGCATAGCCGGGATCGTCGGCCAACAAATGATCATACTCCTTGAGCGTTGCGCCGCACCCGCCCGCGTTGGAGAGGATTGCCTCATACTCGTCCGGCGCGCACGCGTCGATGTTGCGCCGGGCCAGCGTGCGGGCCAATCCTTCCTCGCCAACGTGGAGGGGCGCCGCGCCACAGCAACTCTGACCGGCAGGGAAATGGACCTCGTAACCGTTGCGCTGCAGCACGCGGATGGTAGCCCCATTGACGCCGCTCAAGAAGGCATCTTGAACGCAGCCGTGGAGAAAGGCGACCTTGCCGCGCCGCTCTCCCAGGGCCGGGGCCGGCCGATCGTATGTCGGATAGGCCGTGCTCAATTGGGGCAAGAGCGCTTCCAGGGGCCGGAGCGGCTCCGGCACCAGGTTGAAGCGCCGGGCCAGCCACTGGAGGCCGGTTGCCTGGTACATCTGCAGCAGCCGGGCGCCCAGGCGCAGGCGCGACGGATAGGGCAGCAGTTCCTCGAGGGCAAGACGCTTTGCCGCAGCGGCGGGCGCGGCGGTACTCTCCGCTTCAAAGATGGCGGCCCGGGCGGTTTCGAGCAGGGTTCCATACTGCACCCCCGATGGGCAGGCCGTTTCGCACGCCCGACAGCCCAAACAGCGGTCGATGTGGATGCGGAAGGCCCCGTCGAGGTCGGCCCGTCCGTCGCCGGCGGCGCGCATGAGGGCAATGCGCCCCCGGGGGCCGTCCATTTCGGTCTGAAAGACATCGTAGGTGGGACAGGCAGGCAAACAGAGCCCGCAGTGGATGCACTGGTCGAGCAGCGTACGATATTCAGGCGAAGTCAGAGCTGCGGTCGCATTGGTCACGGCGCTAAGATAGCATAGACCACGCATCTTTGTCGAGGAGAAAATTTCCGCCCGGCTTTGCCTGGCCATCCTTCCTGTGCTACCATGCCTCTACCATTTATGACTGAAGGAGCATGCGATGGATTGCCCCAATTGCGGCACGTGGAACCCCGACGATAAAGACGTTTGCTGGCGCTGCCAGACCGAATTGCCCAAACCGGTCGCCAAGGAAAAGCGCAAGCCGCTCACCCTTTTCGGGATGCCCCTGTGGCTTTGGCTGACCTTTGCCCTCTTTCTGGCCATGACGTTTCTGGGGCAGTGCTTCTTCCGCCCACCGGTCGGGCCATAGAGCCGCATGCTCCGCCCCTGTAAATGAATCATCTCTCTGCCGACGATTTGAACGAGATCGCCAGCCGCCTTGTGGCCTGGCACGACGAACACCAGCGCGACCTGCCCTGGCGGCATGCGCCGGCCGGCCGGCGCGACCCCTATTCGGTCTGGATCAGCGAGATCATGGCCCAGCAAACCCGGGTCGAAACCGTGCGCGACTATTATGCGCGCTGGATGGCCGCTTTTCCCAGCGTTGAGGCGCTGGCCGCCGCCGACTTGCAGGATGTATTGAAGGTATGGGAAGGATTGGGCTACTATGCCCGGGCCCGCAATCTGCACAAAGCCGCCCGGATTGTGGCCGAGGAACACGGCGGTGAACTTCCCACGGAGCGGCGGACGCTGCTCGCTCTGCCCGGTATCGGCGACTACACCGTCGGCGCAATTCTCAGCCTGGCCTTCAATCAACCGGAACCCGTCCTCGACGGCAATGTGAAGCGCGTGCTCAGTCGTCTGGCCGATATCGATCGCCCGATTGACGACCGCACCACGCTCAAATTGCTCTGGGCGCTGGCGCGAGACTTGGTGGAAGCAGCGTCGCAGGGCAGCGCAGGCGCCTGTAACGAAGCGCTCATGGAACTGGGCGCGACAATCTGCACGCCCACGGGCCCCCGCTGTCTCATCTGTCCCCTTGCCGCCCATTGTCACGCAGCGGCCAACGGCACGCAGCACGCGCGTCCGGTCGTGCCACCCCGCAAGCGCACGCCCCATTACGACGTGGCCGCGGGCGTCATCTGGCAGGGCCGGCCCTATGCCTCGCCCCTGCTGATTGCCCAGCGGCCCCAGGACGGCATGTTGGGTGGTTTGTGGGAGTTCCCCGGCGGTAAGCGAGAGGCGGAAGATCGGAGTCTGGAAGCGTGCCTGAAGCGGGAAATCGAGGAAGAATTGGCCGTGACCATCGCGGTGGGTGATCCGCTGACGACGGTGCGCCACGCCTATACGCACTTTCGCATCACGCTCCACGCCTTCCACGCCCGCCATGTGGACGGAGACCCCCAGGCGATCGGCTGCGACGCCTGGCGCTGGGTCGGCTTGGAGGAATTGGATGGCTTCCCTATGCCGGTAACGGATCGGAAAATTGTGGCAGCGCTACGGCTTGCAGCGAGTTGATAGCGCATCAGGGAAAATCTAGTTGTCAAGCACTTCGCCATCATCTATCGCTTTTTTGTGCCTACTCCCCCATCTCTTCCAGTATGGTCTCCAATGCCTCGACGCCGTAAATATACTGCTCATGACAGAAGTGGCATTCGATGACGGCCTGGCCTTCGTCCATAAGGGAACGCACCTCTTCATCGCCGATCATCATGAGGGCCTTTTTGGACCGATCCCAGCTGCAGGAGCAGCGGAACTCCAGGAGGCGCTTTTCCAACACCTTGAAATCCAGATCGTGGAAAAGTTCCGTGAGGACCCCTTCGGGCGACCGCCCCTCGGCCAGCATCTCGACCAGCGGCGGCATGTCGTCAAAACGTCCGGCGATGGACTCGAGGACGCCGGTCTCCACGCCGGGCAGACTCTGCAGCAGGATCCCGCCCGCCTCGGTCAGCTCACCAACGCTGTTGATCCGGGCGCCGATTTCCACGAAGGAGGGGACCTGCTCCGAGCGGGTCAGATAGTAGATCAGTTCGGTGTCGATCAGACCGCTGTGCAGTGGCACGACGCCTTGATAAAGATCTTTGAGGCCCACATCTTTGGCCACCGTGAGGAGGCCCTGGTTGCCCAATGCAAAGGCCATCTCGTCCGGGCCGATATTGATGGGTGAGGGCACCTGGGGCTCGGCAATGTAGCCTCGAACGTGGCCGTTTGCGTCCGACTCGGTCACGAATTTGCGCACCGGCCCATTCCCCTCGGCCTTGAGCGCCACGCGCTGGCGCACTTTGAGCGTTGCCCCCAGGAGGGCCGCCGCGGTCAAGCCTTCGCTGAGCACGGCGGCCGCCAGGGGCGTCGCCGCGTGACGGCGGATGCCTTCACGGGAGAGATCGGTGGTAATACAGGCAAAGCCGCGTATGCCGGCCTGGCGGGCCAGCACGCGGACGAGATAGTCGCTCACGACGCTTCCCTTTCGCAGAATTTGCGAATCGATTGTGGAGAATCGAAAGGCGTTACACAGGGTTACACAGAGCGCCAGAGAGGCGAGTTTCCTACGCAAACTTCTGCGTCTCTCCGTACCCTCTCTGCGTACCTCTGTGTAACGCCTTACCAATGTCTACGAGTATAATGGGCGACCGTTTGCCATGCAATAACCGGCCTTACAGTTTAGGGCGTGGCCGTTGCTTCCATCTCCATTTCGCCCTCGCCCATCTCCATGTTCATGGGCATACCGTCCATTTCGACGACGGGGACGGTCAGCGTGAAGGATTCACCATTGTCAAAATTGAGCGTTAGCTCGATTTCCGCGCCCGTTTGCAGCGGCTCGACCAGGTCGATGAGCATGACGTGCTTGCCCCCGGGCTTAAGTTCGACAGTGCCGCCAGCAGGGATGGTAAAGCCGTCGGGCTGGGGCACCATGCGCATGACGCCGTTGTCGTCGACCGTCTCATGCAGTTCGACTACGCCGGCCGCTGGACTGCTGGCCGAGAACAGTTGGACATCTTGGTCGAAGCCGTTGAGAACGAGCATGTAGGCCGCCCCGTTGCCGGCAGCCATAGGCGATGGGCGGGAACGCGCATCCATGATGGTGATTTCATCGGGGACGGGCTCCGGCATGGCCTCGGCCGCTTGCTCCGCCATGGGCGCCCCCGGCACAGCCGTGCAGGCGCCGACCAGGAGAGCGAAGGCCATAAGTAGAAAAATGGGAACAATATGTTGTTTATTCATTGCTGAATCCTTATGTTCGTAATTGTCACATTATTTGAACTTCGTACATTCCTCCCGCGCGAAAACCGGCGGGAATGTACGAAGTTCAAGTGACGTCTCTATAAGAGTCGGTTTACCGTTCATGCATAAGGGTCACGCCGTTCTCCGTCGCGCGGAGATCGATGTTGCGCGTCACCATTTCCCCGTCGTGCGGCGTCACTTTGACCGAGACAATCCAGTCGCCCAGCATAGTGAACGAGAACGGAACGGCATAGACACCGTCCGCCGTCCCGTCGGCTTCGTCCAGCACGCTTTCAGTAAGGACCGGAACCATGCCCGCATGGTTCATGTTTCCTTCCAGACTGACGGTAACATCGGTAACGGGCGTATCCGTATCATCCGTGATCTGGACGCGCATCACCTGACCCGGATAGCCCGCCGGATCGGGGATCAGACTGATCTGGTACGGATCGGAAGGCGCCGCGCCGGGTCGTGAGCAGGCCGCAAGCCAGAACAGGCTCACGCCCCACACGATTGTCCTGTGAAGTCGGTTCATGATGGTCTTCGCTTACTCTCTGCGTAAGGTCGTGCAGTCGCTCACTTATCCGGAACACGAAGTGGCTGGCAAGCCGGTGCGGGGAGGGGGCGTGGGGACGGGGAGCCGCAGTTCTGGGACAGACGGCAGGGCGATCATCCGACGGTAGCTGGCCAACAGGCGCAAAAAGTAGACCGCCGCGGCAACAACCGCCAGCATAAGCAGGGCAATGAGACTGTCCGGTAGAGATTGGGCTGCCGGGCGAGGTGCATCCGTGGCAGCAGCGGTTAGGCCCAACGCGGCGGCCAATTCCTCCGGCGGATTGAAGCCAACGCGGCCGGAGCCGCAGTCGCTGGTCAGGAGCGCCTGAAGGCTGGGCGCACGCACAGCCGCCACTGCGTCCGCACGGTGAGCCGGCGGGTCGGCAAAGACAAAATGCGGCCCGCCGTGGGGGTGGCTCGGATCGGCCAGCGCGCCCCAACAGATAAAGGGTAGGCCCAGCGCCAGAAAGAGCGCATAGCCCACGATGAAGGCCTGGGACCAAGCACCAAAGCCCCGGCGAATACGGTTGCTCTTCATGCCCATGACTGCCATGGCGATAGTCTAGCATGCGACTTGAGGCTAATCCAAGTTGAGGGCGGGTGGCGCGGCTTCAACTCATAATTTCTTCGATTTCCCGCTTGTGAGCTCCCGTATTTCCGTATACAATATCGAGGTTGCATTCACACCTACCCACGCGATGTTCTTCTCTGGCCTGGCGGCCACTCCCGGCTGCCTCTGATTACAACACGGGAAGAGAGCTTATCCATGACCCAGGATTCAACCAACGGAGATAGTCCGGCGCCGGAAGGCGCAGCACATCTCTTCGCAGAGTTCGACGCGCCCACGTACGAATCGTGGCGCGAGGCGACGGTCAGCTCGCTCAAGGGACTGCCCTTCGAAAAGCTGATTACCCGCACCTATGAGGGCATCGATCTGCAGCCCCTCTATCGGGCCGAGGATACGGCGGAACTGGCCCATGTGGCGACGCTGCCGGGCAAGCCGCCCTACGTACGGGGCAGCGATGCCACGGGCTACCTGGAGCAGCCCTGGGCCATCGCGCAGGAAATCGGTGCAGCTACGCCGTCCGAGTTCAACCGGCGGTTGCTCCACGACCTGCAGCGCGGTCAGAACGCCGTCAACCTGATCTTCGATGCGAGCGGTCGCCGGGGCGTTCCCCTGCAAGACGCCCGGGATGTGGGCGCCGCGCTGGCCCACGTGGATCTATCCGCAGTGCCGCTCCTGCTGCACTGCGGCGCGGATGCCGTGCCGGCTACAGCCCTGCTCATGGCCGCGCTGCCGTCTAGCGCTATGTCGTCCGACGCTGAGCCGCCCGACGCCTCGATTTCCGGCGCCATTGACAACGATCCGCTGGGCGAACTCGCCAGCGCCGGAACGTTGCCGGCGTCCCTTGACGCGCTCTATGACGAAATGGCCTTGCTGACCCGGTGGGCAGCGAGCCATGCGCCGGTGTTGCGCACCATCAGCGTGCGCGGCGATCGCTACCAGAACGCCGGCGCCGACGCCGTAACGGAGTTGGCGGTTGCCCTGGCCACCGGCGTCGCCTACGTACGGGCCATGCAGGCGCGCGACCTGCCAATTGACACGACGGCCGGCAGCCTGACCTTTGTCTTCGGATTGGGCAGCGACTTCTTCATGGAGGTTGCCAAGCTGCGCGCGGCCCGCCTGCTCTGGTCGCAGGCGGTCGCGGCCTTTGGCGGCAACGCCACGGCCCAGCGCATGGTCATCCACGCGCGGACGGCCGATTGGAACAAGACGGTCTACGATCCCTACGTCAACATGCTGCGCGTCACCACCGAAGCCTTCGCCGGCGCGGTGGCCGGCGTCCAGAGCATGCATGTCAGCCCCTTCGATGCGCCGATCCGGGAAGCCGACGAATTCTCCCGCCGCATCGCGCGCAACACCCAGCTAATCCTGCAGGAGGAGTGCAGCCTGACGCGCCTCATCGATCCAGCCGGCGGCTCCTGGTACGTAGAGCGGCTGACGGACGAACTTGCCCGGGCGGCCTGGCAGCGCTTCCAGGCAATCGAGACCGCCGGCGGCCTGGCCGCGGCCCTTGCTGACGGAACCGTTCAAGAACAAATCGTCGCGACCGCGGCGGCTCGCGTCGCCAATCTGGCCCGCCGTAAGGACGTGCTGGTCGGCGTGAACATGTATCCGAATCTGGGGGAAGTGCAGGCTGAGGCCCAGGCCAAGGCTGAGAGAGATGGAGGGGATGCGTCCGTGGGTTCGGGCGAAGTCTCCCTCGCCGAAGGCTCTGACTTTGGCATCCTCGTCGAGCGTGCGAAAGCGGGCGCCAGTCTGCCCCAGTTGTGCGACGCCCTGCGACGGGAGGCCGGGCCCGGTCCGGCAGTTGCACCGCTGCAACCCTTGCGGGTGGCGGCGACATTTGAGGAGCTGCGCGCGGCGGCGGGTCGCTATGCTGATGAGCGCGGCGCGGCACCCAAGATTTTCCTGGCCAACATGGGGCCTCTCAAACAGCATAAGGCCCGGGCCGATTTCACCCAGGGCTTTGTAAACGTGGGCGGCTTCGAGTGCATCTACCCCGCCGGCTTCGAGACGCCGGACGCCGCGGCCGCGGCTGCATTGGCCGCAGGCGCGCTGGCCGTCGTCATCTGCTC
The DNA here is from genome assembly GCA_964478635.1 of uncultured Caldilineaceae bacterium. Classification (GTDB taxonomy): domain Bacteria; phylum Chloroflexota; class Anaerolineae; order Caldilineales; family Caldilineaceae; genus JAGRCP01. Next base: position 758 of record CAYZLP010000071.1, on the reverse strand, counting down.
CACCGACGACAGCTATCCGGAGATCGTGCCGGACCTGACGGCGCGGATCAAGGCCGCAGCGCCGGATTTGCCGGTCCTCCTGGCCGGTTATCCGACCGACCACATCGACGCATTCCGCGCCGCCGGCATCGACGAGTTCATCCACCTCCGCGCCGATTGCCATGCGGTCAATGCGTGGCTCCAGGCCGAGACAGGTGTTCAATAGAACGCGGATTCAGCGGATTAGGCGGAACCGACCGGATTTTATCCGCATGATCCGGCAAATCCGCCCCATCCGCGTTCCATAAGGAGACGACAGTGACGCAACACCCGGACTTCACGAAAATTGAGTACGAGACGGACCACGCGCCCCAGTCCCTGGCCGAGTGGCAGGACATGGTCGAGGCCCAGACCGGGCGCCCGGCCGAGGACTTTGTCTGGCACACGCTGGAGCAGATCGACGTGCGGCCTCTTTATACGCCCGAGGACATGGCCGGCCTGGAACACCTGGGCTTTTCGTCCGGCATTCCGCCCTATCTGCGCGGCCCCTATCCTTCCATGTACGTGACCCGGCCCTGGACCGTGCGCCAGTACGCCGGCTTTTCCACGGCCGAAGAGAGCAACGCCTTCTATCGCCGCAATCTCGCCGCGGGGCAGAAGGGCCTCTCCGTGGCCTTCGACCTGGCCACCCACCGGGGCTATGACTCGGATCACGAGCGGGTGGTGGGCGACGTGGGCAAGGCGGGCGTGGCCATCGATTCGATCCTGGACATGAAGAC
>CAYZLP010000070.1:6288-11289 GCA_964478635.1 uncultured Caldilineaceae bacterium | reverse complement strand
GGGCGCGAGATCGGCCGGCGTCTCGGTGACGGCCTGGACGGTTCCCCAGCCGTCGCGCAGAACAATGAAGTTGACGCCGCCCAGACGGCGGAGGGCGTGCAGCCACCCCTTTAGGCGGACGCGCTGCCCGCCGTAGCGTGCCACTTCAACGGTGCGTATGGTCGGCACTTCAGCCTTTATAGGCGCTTGCATGGGTTTGCTCCTGTCTAGAGAGTTTCCGATATCAAGTGAGTCCGGCTGCTGTGACACGCGCCGGCCCGGACTCACCGCAAGCGCCTGCCTTCATCTCCGACGTCAGAATTTTCGACGTCAGAATTTTCGACGTCAAAACTCTGGACGTCATCATTGTCATCATCGTCGGGCATGATGATCGCTCCTTTCACCCCCGGCCCATTGCCGGATAACAAAAAGCCCCCGTCCTTCAGGAGGACGAGGGCTTACGCCGCATCGTGGTGCCACCACCTTTTGTTTCATCCACCGCAAACGCGGGTGATGAAACCTCTGCCGACTCGACCCGGATTCTTGAAACAAACCAAGGTTTAAGCCGTGGCGCGATAACGGGCGCATCCCGGAGGCCGGCTACTGCAATTCACCGGTCGGCTCGAGGGTGTCATTGACGGAAGTCGACCGCCGGTCTTGCACCATCACCGGCTCGCTGGGTGTCGAGGAACTCCGTCAACCTGTCCCTTTCACAGCCTTTCAAATGATTGTAAGCCAGTGTAGCATATCTCGGACGTGCAAACAAGCGCCACTCGTGCGCGAATCGACGCACCACCCGCCATACGCCCCGTCCCCCGGCTGAGCTTGTCGAAGCCGGCAGAACTTGTCCTGGCCGGGTCGTCGCGCCTTAGCGCACCTCCGGGAAGAGGGCCAACGCATCGTGGAGTGATTCGATGACCGCCGCTGCTGCCGCCTGGGCGTCGGGCGTGGGTGGTTTCAGGTCCGGGATAATGTAGGTCCGCATGCCCGCCGTTGCCGCCGCCAATGCACCGGCGCTGGAATCTTCGAAAGCAACGCACGTCTCAGGCGGGACACCCAGCCGTCGAGCCGCTTCCAGGTAGATATCGGGCGCCGGCTTGCCGTGCGCGACCTGATCGCCCGTTACAACGATGGGGAAGCGGGCCGCAAGGCCGGTCAGACCCAGACTGCGCTCTGCCTCGGCCCACGTGCTGGAAGTTGCGACCGCTTTGGGCATTGCCAGCATATCCAGGCGTGCCAGCAACTCCTCGAGTCCCGGCTTGAGCTCGATACCCTGGGTGCGCGCGTGATGGTCCCAGTGGCTTTCCCAGCCCGCGGTAAACTCCGCCATGGGGAACCCCTCGCCCATGGACTGGTAGATCTGGGCTTCACAATCCTCGGTGCGCAAACCGATCAGATCGTGGAAGAGGCGCTGATCCAGCGTGTAGCCCAGGTCTGCCGCCGCCTTTTGCCAGGCCGCGTGATAGATGGTTTCCGTATCGATCATCAGGCCGTCCATGTCGAAGATTACGGCCTGGGGAAGGGGTGTGAGGAGTGCCTGCATAGGAATGTGATCGCTTTCTGTGGCTGGTCGGATTTTGGCGGCGTCACTAACGTGCCTGCTCCTATTCTACCACGGGAGGGGATGTTGAAAATTTGCTTGACTTGGCGATCAAATCCGTGTATGATCATCCATGTTAGACGCAGTGTAGGTTCTGTACCGATCGATGTAGATCTATCGCTCAGACTGCATATGGTCTGGGCGATTTGTTTTGCACGAAAGGGCGGTGTGACTGACTGCGCAGTAGCTGTATATCCGTATCACAAGCACGATGGAGGATCCCACATGAGTGATGAACGAGTTACCGGCACCGTAAAATGGTTCAATGACACAAAGGGCTTCGGATTTATCGCTCCGGATGCCGGCGGCAGTGACGTTTTCGTCCATTACTCGGCGCTTCAGTCCGATGGATATCGCACACTGGCAGAGGGACAGCGGGTTGAGTTCGCCGTCCGGCAGGGCGATAAAGGTCTTGCGGCTGTCGATGTCGTCAAGCTAGCCTAACTGCGGTTGACAAGAGAACAAACCCTATGAACGCAACCGTCGTGGCCGACGATATGGTCATTGCCCTGGATTACACGCTGCGGCTGGATGATGGTGAGGTCGTCGATTCGTCTGCGGGCGATGAGCCAATCCGGTTCATTCAGGGCAGAGGCCATATCCTGCCCGGATTGGAGCGCGCGATCGCCGGCATGGCAGTCGGCGAACAAAAAGCGATTGTCCTGGATCCGGAAGCCGGTTACGGCTTCTACGATGAAGAAGCCTTTCAGGTGTTGCCCAGAGAAGAGTTCCCGGCGGAAATCGACCTTGTGGTCGGCAGTGAGGTTGAGCTTTACGACGAGGAAGATGATCTCGCGATTCCGGCCTTTATCGCCGAAATCGATGACGATGAGGTCGTGCTTGATCTGAATCACCCTCTTGCCGGGGAAACGCTCTACTTCGACGTAACGGTAAAGGAAATCCGGCCGGCGACACGTGAAGAACTAGACCACGATCACGTGCATCACGGCGGTCACAGCCATTAAGTGGACAGTAAGAATCTGTCCGAAAATTCTGTGTGCCGAACACTCTGGCTGGAGAAGAATCGGGACACACAACCGGATTTTCGGATAGGCTCTGAGTCTACGTAGATGAGTCGGGAGAAGCGGCCCAGTGCCACTCTCCGAGATATTGCATAAAACCAGGGGGCCGTCCCATTCTGCGGGACGGCCCCCTGATTTTATGCGCCGCTACTTGGGCGGTCAGAACGCTGCGCGCGTTGCCGCGCCTGCGCACTGAAGACTACGCCGGAATTAGGCCTGCTTCTTGAGGACGGGCAAGCCGTTCTTGGTCTCTGCGACCATGTAACCGGCCGGCACGGCATCCAGCGAGCCGTCCTTCTCTTCCTTGGCGAAGAAATAGATCGTCTGTTCCTTGCCATTCTTCAGCTCGGTGGTGCGGGAATGGAGAACGTAGGTCTTGCCTTTTGAATTCGTGTACGTATAGGCCATGTTCGAATTACTCCTTTGTTGATGCGTACAGCCTAGTCCTGTCGTCTGAACCATCGCAGGCGCAGTAAATCCAATGCGACGCGCTTGTGACACAATCGCGCACTGTCAGGGGCGACCTTGATGGAACGAATAGTGATTTTACCACGAGTAAAGCCCACTCAAAAACCTGCGGCTCTCTGGAAAACTCACGCTACTGTCTATTCGCCAACCGGCAGCAGGAAAAGATTTTCCTGGATAAACGAAAGCGCGGCCTCTGTCCCCTCCGGCAGCAATTCCAATTCGCTTGGATCGTGGTGAACCGCCGTGACTTCTTCTCCATGCATCTCGACAACATATTCAACCTGGGCGCCCAGGTAGGAGCGGCGCAGCACCGCGCCCTGAAATTTGGCATCCTCACCCCTGTCCAAGGCCGTCAGATGTACCGATTCCGGGCGAGCCATCAAAACGGCTCGGTCGCCCGCCTGCAGTTCATCGTCTGCCGCGGCGTTGACGTCGATGGCCTGCCCGAACAGATCGACCGTCCACCGGCCGTTCGTTTTGCTCGCGACCGTCACCGGCAGAAAGTTGGCCCGGCCGATGAAGTCAGCCACGAAGCGATTGGTCGGTCGGCGGTAGATGTTGACGGCGCTGCCCACCTGCTGAATGCGGCCGTTGTGCATGACCACGATCCGGTCCGACAGGGCCATGGCTTCATCCTGGTCGTGGGTCACGTAGACGCTGGTGATGCCCAACTCCTGCTGAATCCTGCGGATTTCGCTGCGCATCTGGACGCGCAGCTTGGCGTCCAGGTTGCTGAGCGGCTCGTCGAAGAGCAATACCTTGGGCTCCATGACCAGCGCGCGGGCCAGGGCGACGCGCTGCTGCTGACCGCCGCTCAGCTGGTTGGGCGCGCGATTTTCCAGGCCCGAAAGCTCCGCCAACTCCATGACGGCGCCGACCTGGCGGCGGATGTCTTGCGCGGGCAGCTTCTTGATTTTCAGGCCGTAGGCAATATTGTCATAGACGCTCAGGTGCGGAAAGAGCGCATAGCTTTGAAAGACCATGGCCATGTCGCGCCGGTTGGGCGGCAGCTCATTGATCTCCGCACCGTCGAGGACGATGCGCCCGTCGGTGGGGAATTCGAAGCCGGCAATCAGGCGCAGCGTCGTCGTTTTGCCACAGCCCGACGGGCCGAGCAGCGTAAGAAACTCACCCCGTTCAATGCCCAGATTGACGTCATCGACGGCCAGAACCTGTCCCGTGCCGTCGCGGCTGGCAAACGCTTTGCTCAAATGATCCAACGTCAAAAACACGCCAACACTCCATTCTTAGGGACGGGGTTTAACCACCGCCGATGCTGAGATCGATATCTTCGCTGCCGCCGTAGCTGCGACCCAGCCAGGCATACATCAATCCGATGGCAGCAAGTACGATTGCGATGAGAATGACGGAATAGGCGGCAGCCGTGCTCATGCCGCCCTGCTCTACTTCGCTCAAAATCCAGACGGTGAGGATCGGCCACTCGGCCGTGGTCAGGAAGATGATGGCAGACAGGCTCGTCATGTGTCGGGCAAACGCAAAGATGAGGCCGGCAATGAACGCCGGGATGATCAGCGGCAGCGTCACGTTGCGGAAGGTATACTGTGCGTCCGCGCCCAGACTGTTGGAGGCTTCTTCGATGGACGGATCGATCTGCTGCAGGGAGGCCACGCCGGCGCGTACGGAAGCAGGCAAGCTCCGCACGGCGTAAGCCGCCACGACGATGTAGGGCGTGCCGATGAGGGCAAGTGGCGTCCCGAAGAAGGTTAGGGATGCGCTGACTGCCAGGAGCGCAACGGCGAAGGCCGGCCGGTAGCGGGGCTGAATGCCCAGGGTGATGAAGATGCTGGCCGCCAGGAAGGTGAAGCCGAAGATCGTCATGGTCGGCCGGGTAAAGAAGGCGATGAAGCTGCCGAAACGCGCCACGATCTTGGGCAGCGTATTGCCCGGCAAGGTGCGCCCCCAGGCCGTCAG
>CAYZLP010000070.1:0-6188 GCA_964478635.1 uncultured Caldilineaceae bacterium | reverse complement strand
GTCTGCTTGCCGCTGAAGGCCTTGCGCACCACCATGTAGGCGATGACCATGCCGACCAGGCCGGCAATGGGTGTCGCCACGGCGGAGAGAAACGTGGTAGAGAGGATGGCGTTGAGACCGCGGCCGAAGGCAATGGAGTAGTGGCCCAGGTCAAGCGAGTTGTCGATGCCCCAGAGCCGGGTGAACGAGCCCAGCAAGATCGACAGATAGAGCATCAAGATCAACACCAGCACCAGCGACGTGGCAATGATGAAACTCCAGCGCGTGATCGGTTCCTTCACAAAGACGCGACCGGTGGTCGGTTTGCCGGTGACAGATACGTAGGAGCGTCTCCCCACGTAGTAGCGCTGCAGTAAAAAGACGGTGAGTGTCGGTACCAACAGCACCAGTGAGAGCGCCGCGCCTTTCTGCTGGTCATACTGGCCGTTGACGGCCAGGTAGATCTCGGTCGACAGGACCGAGGCGTTGCCCCCCAACAGAAGCGGATTGCCCAGGTCGGCAAGAGATTCCACAAAGAGCAACAAAAATGAGCCGGCGATGCCCGGTACGAGGAGCGGTAAGGTGACCGTGCGGAAGATATGGAACTTGCTGGCGCCCAAGCTGAGGGCCGCCTCTTCCATGGAAGCGTCAATTCGCTCCAGCATGGCCCGGATGATCAAATAGGCGACGGGAAAGAAGGTGATGATCTGGACGAAGATCAGGCCGTCGAGTCCGTAAATGTCATTAGTCCCCGGGCCTGGCCGAATGCCCAAAATCTGGCGCGTGATGAGGCCATTGCGACCGAAGAGCAGGATCGCGGCGATGGCAATGGCAAAGGGCGGGGAAATGGTCGGCAACAGCGTGACGACGTGAAAGAAGCGGGCATAGGGAACCGAGCAGCGCACCAGCGTATAGGCGAAAATGAAGCCCAGAATCGTGCCGCCCGTGGCCGTACCGATGCCCATGATCATGGTGTTGAACACAACCTGCCAGGCATGGGTCCGATAGACGGGATCGATGTATTGCCGGAAATATTCCAGACTGAATTCACCGGTCTCGGGATCGAAGAAACCCTGCCAGACGACGCGCACCAGCGGCAAAGCCACAAACAGAAAGACGAAGGCGCCGACCAGAATAAGCCCCGCGCCGAGGACGGGATCCTGGCCGATCAGACGGAGTTCCTGCCAGCGTTGCCAAAGAGGAGAGCGCCGTTTTCCGTTGATAGCGGGTGACCCTTCAGGCGGGCCGCTTGGAAACTGTTCCGCAACAGTCATCGTTTCATTGTCTTTTCAGCTGAGGGATCTGTTGTGTAGAAATCAGACGTCCCGCGCACTTCCGCGAGAACCTGTGAGGCGCTCCCGAGCGGGAACGCCTCACAGGTTGGATACATGGCGCCACGAGGGCATTACGCGCTCGTCGGCCAGGATCGGCTACTATTCCTTCAGATTCTCCGCCGTTGCCACCTCATTGGTGAATCGATCGACGAAGTCCTTCTTATTGGCGCCACACCACTCAAAGTCGTAATTGATCAGCTTGACTTCCAGCAGCTCGGGCATGGAAGCTGAAGCGCCTTCGACCGTCGGTGCCTGGTAAGCCTTGTATTTGGGGCCAAGCTCCTGGGTAGCCGGCTCCAGGGCCCAGTCAAACCACTTCTGGGCCGCGTCCAGATGCTTGGCGCCCTTGATGATGCCCATGCCGCCGATCTCGTAGCCCGTGCCCTCTTCGGGGAAGGTCAGGACCACGGGCATACCATCCTCAATGTTGACGACAATGTCATGCGAGAAGACGATGCCGACGGCCGCCTCACCCTGGCCGACGAAGCGACCCGGGGCCGAGCCGCTCTTGGTGAACTGCAGAACCTGCCCCGCATAATCCGCCAGGTACTCCCAGCCGGCCTCCTCGCCCATCATCTGCAAGATGGTGCAGAGCGCGGTGTAGGAGGTGCCGGAACTAGAGGGATGGGCGACCATAATCTGACCCGTGAATTCCGGCTTGAGCAGATCGGCCCAACTGGTCGGCGGCTCAACGCCCGGATTTTCGGCCAGCCAGTTCTCATTGGTGGCAAAACCGAGGGAGCCGACATAGATGCCGGCCCAGAAATTGTCGGGATCCTTCATCAGTTCCGGATCCTTGATGGCAGCCAGATTGGGCGAGTCGTACGCCTCCAGCAGTCCTTCCTGCTTGGCGGCGATGAAGCTGTCTACCGGGCCACCCCACCAGATATCAAACTGAGGGTTGTCCTTTTCATTCCGCAGACGGGTGAGCGATTCGCCGCTGGACATGCGCACGAAGTTCACCGTAATGTCCGGATGCGCCTTTTCAAACTCGATCTTCATGCCTTCGCACCACTCCGGCTGGGGCGTGCAGAGCACGTTGATTTCGGTGCTTGCTTCCATCTCCCCGCCGGCATCCGCCGCCGGCGCCGGTGGCGGCGGCGCAACGCACGCGCCGAGGGCTAGCAGGGCGACCAGCGCCAAGCCGATGTATAGCAGAACCCGCATGGATGTCCTCATCGAAATCCTCCTGACTATGGTTGATTGGTCCTTCACGGCGAAGGGATCGCCGATGTAAGCATGGGCTGGCGTACAGCGACGCGCCGACCCCGATCGGGCCGGCTTGATGGGAATTGGTGGTGAAAAGTGAGTTCTGGCGAATGAACGTCAAAAGTCGAGTATTATTATGCGATGACGGGGGCCGGTTGTCAACCCGGACAGATTTTTCCAGATTTGTCGGGCGTTGTCCTCTTCCTGGAAGGTTTGGCCGGGAAAGGCCGGATATGATGAATGCCTTCCAGGAAGATGCTGCACAGGACGAGCTTCCAGGAAGGGTTGTCGCCGCGGCGAAAGTGTTGGGGTGTACCCTTCCCGGAAGCGGCCGGCGGGCGTTGTCCTCTTCCTGGCAGGTTTGACGGACCGACGGCGGACTTGAAGAGTGCCTTCCAGGAAGGTGGTTGGTGGAAGTTAATTTGCGCCAATTGGCGCCACGGGCATGAACATCCGCGCGGATTGGCCGGATCCGCGTTATCCGCGGTCCATGTTCAAGGCCGTCACGCTATGCAAACAGGCGCAGCGCTCCGTGCTCATCAAATGGAAGATCGGCCGGGTCGTCCAATTGCTCCAGCCGATCCTGGGCGGCCACGTCGGGCAGGAGTGCCTCGGAGACCCACAGCCGGTCCAGCGCCAGTGTGTTGCGGGCAATGACGACCCGCGCCTGCTCCGGCGCCATGCCGGGCAATGCTGCGGTGATGACTTCCCGGTCGTTGGGCAACGTAATCGGGATCTTGGCGCCGTTGTAGTTGCCCGACGTAAGGCAGTTGGTATAGGTTGGGATGGGGTCGATTTTGTCGCGCAGGCGCTGGGGAATGAGATCGCAATAGCCCACGCCGATGGCGTTGCCGTGACTGTGGGGCGTCAGATCGAGCGCAACCAGGGCCCGGAAATCGGGCGCCACCGGGCCGCCTTTCCGCCGCCACATGCCCACGACGTTGGGGTCCATGCCGGTCCCCGAAATATCCTTCCCAATCTCCTGCAGGACGAGCAGGTCGAGGGGTTCCAGCGGAATGCGGGGCAGATGCTGCCAGGCCAATTCGAGCAGTTCCGGTTCCCGGGTTTCCAGGCATTCGGCCGGGACGGCTTCAATATGGGCCGGCTCATGATGGCCGTTCTCCACGATCGCCACGCCGCCCAGAACGGGCATGCGCTGGATCAGTACGCGTGCCGCTGCCGGCATGGCCTCGGTAATGCCCCAGCCGTGAATCGTGGCCGCGCCCGACTCTTTGCCCAGGCCCACCGCCAGCATCTTGAAGAGCCCGCTCTCCCAACGGTGGCGAAAGGCGGTGTGGGGCTTGATGCGATTGACGACCAGGATGCCGTCCGCTTGGGCGGCGTGGGCGTCGAAGTAGACGGGCATGCCTTCCGGCGTGCGGCCCGCCTCGACTACGTCCATGTTGCTCAGGATGGGAATGCCCAGTTGTTCCGGGCCGAGGCCATAGCTTTCGAGCACCTGGCGTTGACCCTCAGCCGTACCGCCTCCATGGCTGCCCATGGCCGGCACGAGGAACGGTTCCGCTCCGCAGGCCTGCAGCGCCTCCACGACGGCCGTGACGACTGCAGTAATGCAGCCAATACCGCGGCTGCCGACGCCAATGGCGATCCGCTGCCCTGGCCCAACCCGCTCCGCCAACTGCATGGCGGCAAGTTGACGCTGTACGTGATTCGGCACGTCATCAATGCGGTTCGTAGTTACAGATTGGCGTACTGGGGCAAAGCGCGGCAGCGTCACAAGCGGACTCCTTCAGATTCGTTTACGGACGGTATGCACACCACTGTTGTCTATACTATTGTCTATACTGTTATCTATCGCCAATCCGCCGTCAATCCCGCCTGGATACGCGCGTGCCTCACAGTGAACACAGCAATTCCAACAGTTCACGATTTGGCGAAGGACGAGATTCCTCGCTACCATTTCGCCGGAGTTAAGATGCCTGCGTAGATCCGCTGTCGCTTTGCGACCACTTCGTGAGCGGAATGACAAATCGTGAACTACTGAATTCCAATTTCCAACCAAATTGGCCGCAGATTTAGCAGATTACGACGGATCTCGGCGGATTCTCTCAGGTAATTCGTCCGATCGTTCGACAGGCTCACGACAAGTCCGCCGCATCCGGTTTGTTCCGCGGTCTATTGGCGACAAATTGCGAATTGCTGCAGCGGACAGTCGCACCGTGCGCAATTTTACCAATTTCCTGTACACTTTGGTATCTTCTATTGGGTAAATGCAGGTCCGCCAAATGTTGTCCGTAGGTGATACGCCAAGCCTGCTCACCTTTTGCGGCGTATCATATACTGCGATGATCAAGATGCTTTCGACTCAGAAGTCCGTCCGTCAATCGACCGAAGAATTGGTGCGAGATGCCCTGCAAGGCGATCAAGCTGCGTGGCGCGCGCTCGTGGATCGCTACGCCCGCCTGGTGCATTCCGTGCCGGTACGCTACGGGTTGACGCCCGAAGAAACGGATGACATCGGGCAAGAGGTCTTTCTCACGCTCGCCCGCAATTTGCATACCATTGATGACCCCGAACGTCTGCCGGGGTGGCTTGTGACCACGGCCCGACGTCTCAGCTGGCGAACGCGCAGCCGGCAGCGTCGCGAATCACCCGACGTCGCCGCCGATCTGAGCGAGCAGGACACCTTGGCCGGCCGACCGGCATTTGGCACGCCGCCGCCTTCGCTGGCCCAGCTTGTGGCCGGCTGGGAGCGTCAGGAGATGCTGGGACGGGCCTTGACGCAACTGCGCGCGCGCTGCCGGGAACTGATTACCCTCCTTTTTCTCGCACCGGACGAACCCTCCTACGACGAAATCAGCGCGCTTCTGAACATCTCCAAAGGCAGCATTGGGCCGACGCGCACCAGGTGTCTGGCGCAACTACGCGCCATCCTGACCGGACTGGGCTACGATGCTGAGTCATGATTGACGGAAATGCCGCCGCTCCCCCACATCCCCTGCGCCATGTACCTGGCGGATGTTCTACGTTTACCCGATGAAATTCATGTATTTTTCGGCTGCACCGGCGTCTCTATTGGGTAGAGCGCTGACGATTGTGGCTCACAGTTCACCATACTCAGGATTGATGCAGCATGGAACACCTTTCAGACCAGCAACTGCTCGACTTGGCCGGCGGTCAGATGCCTACTTCAGGCCAGACGTCCCATCTGGACGGCTGCGAGCAATGTCGGAGCAGCCTGGCCCAATACACAACACTTCTGGGTGATCTGAAAGTCGACCGCCTGAGCACGCCCGATGCAGCCACCCTGGCGCGCTACTACGCCATGGCGGACGAGATTCAGACGCAGCCATCCGGCTTGAGCGGCTTGCTGGACCGGCTCGTCGCGGTGTTGAGCTGGGATGGGCGCGCCCAACTGGCGCCCGCCGGTCAACGTGGGGCCGCGCTCTCCGCCTATCGCTTGCTCTATACCACGCCCCGGGCCGAAATCGAATTGATGGTCGAACAGGCCGGCGCCCAACGCGATATCGAAGGTGACCTGATTCCCCTAGCGGATGCCCCCGTTGCACCCGCGCTGATCCAGCTGGATCGCGCCGGTGACGGGACGCCGGTTCTGGAAGCGGAAACCACGGTTGGCGGACGTTTCCACTTGCGCGATCTGCCGGCCGGTCACTACCGCCTCAATGTCTATGGACAGGACGGCAG
>CAYZLP010000069.1:8032-11382 GCA_964478635.1 uncultured Caldilineaceae bacterium | reverse complement strand
CGCCGGCGTCATCACCGAGATTATCGAGTAAGTCTGGCCAAGGCTAAGGCCGGGGCGGAGGAGTTGCTTCTTCCCGCCCCGGCCTTAGCCTCAGCCTTTTGATGCGAGGAAACATACATGGCTAAACAGCGTATTCGGATCAAGCTCAAGGCGTATGACCATCGGGTGTTGGATGCCTCCGTGCGCCAGATCGTTGATGCTGCTGAGCAGACGGGAGCCCAGGTCGTCGGTCCCGTGCCGCTGCCCACGCGCATTGAGAAATTTACGGTCATGCGCTCGACATTTATTGACAAGGACAGCCGTGACCAGTTTGAGGTGCGTACGCACAAGCGCCTGATCGACGTTGTGGAACCGGGCAGCAAAACGATCGAGAATCTGACTCGCCTGAATTTGCCGGCCGGTGTCGATATCGAGATCAAGCTGTAGCGCAGAGAAGCGTCGTATTGCGGCGGCTGCTCGAGCCGCCATGATTTCGCATTTCTGAGATTGATTTGTCGGTTATCAGGATGATGTGGCCGGCGACTTTGTACTCGTCCGCCGTCAGTCCTAGGAGGAAATGATGCGAGGAATTTTAGGCAAGAAGGTGGGGATGACCCAGCTGTTTGATGACAGCGGTCAGGTAGTCCCCGTCACCATTATCGAAGCCGGACCGTGCACGGTTACCCAAGTGAAGACGGTCGAGAGCGATGGCTACAATGCCGTCCAGATCGGTTTCGAGGAAGCGCCGGAACGTAAGTTGACGAAGGGGCAGCGGGGGCATCTGGCCAAAGCCGGCGCACCGACGCTGCGCCGGCTGCGCGAGCTGCGCTATGCCGAGGCTCCCGAACTGAACCTGGGCGACGTTATCAAGGCTGACGTCTTCGAAGAAGGGGACTATGTAGACGTCACGGGCATTTCCAAAGGCAAGGGGTTTGCCGGTACCGTGAAGCGCCACGGGTTTGCTGGCGGTCCCAAGACCCACGGTCAGTCCGATCGCCATCGAGCGCCCGGCTCAGCCGGCGCCGGCACGACGCCGGGCCACACCTTCCCCGGCATGCGCGGCCCGGGCCAGATGGGCAACAAGCGTGTGACGGTTCAGAACGTACAGGTCGCCCTGGTGGATGCGGAGCGCAACCTGTTGGCGATTAAGGGTTCCGTTCCCGGGGCCCGGGGTAGTCTCGTGCTGGTGCGTGAAGCGGTGAAGAAGCCGAAGCAGGCCTAAGCCCGGCAGTTTAGGAACAAGGAGTTTTGGCAATGTTGTATCCTGTGAAAGATTTGGCCGGGAAGCAGGTCGGTGAGGTTGAGCTGGATGACGCCATCTTTGCTGCACCGGTCAACAAGTCATTGATGCACCAGGCGCTGATTCGCCAGCTGGCGAACGCTCGTCTGGGCACCCATAACACGAAGACGCGCGCAGAGGTGCGGGGCGGTGGACGCAAGCCCTGGCGCCAGAAGGGAACCGGTCGAGCCCGGCAGGGTTCTACACGTTCGCCCAACTGGGTCGGCGGCGGTACGGTCTTCGGCCCGCGCCCGCGCAAGTATGCGAAGCAGATGCCGCGCAAAATGAGCCATGCTGCCCTACGCAGCGCCCTGACGACCAAGGTCGCTGCCGAGCAGCTGCTGGTTGTCAATACGCTGGCCATGGATGCGCCGAAGACGAAAGAGATGATTCAAGCCCTGAATGCGCTGGACCTGGCGGGCAAGAGCGTCCTCCTGGTTTCGGCCGAGAAGAATGACGCCGTCCAGCGCAGTGCGAGCAACGTGCCCAAGGTGAAGACGCTGTTGAGCAGCTACCTCAACGTGCGTGATCTTCTGGGGTATGACGTTGTCGTGCTCTCCCAGGATGCGGTGGAGCACGTGCACGGTTGGCTGGGCGTCGCCGGGGCTGTAGCGGCCGGAGAGGCGGAGGAATAACCATGCACATTTACGAAGTCATCAAACGGCCCGTCATCACGGAAAAGTCGATGGAGCTGGTCGATTTCGAGAACAAGTACGTGTTTGAGGTTGACCTGCGCGCCAACAAGCTGCTCGTGAAGGAAGCAGTGGAGGAAGCGTTTGACGTTGACGTCGTCAACGTCAACCTCATGGTCATGCCGGTCAAGACGTCCTTGCGGGGGCGCCGCTCGCGGATTCGCAAGTCCAAGTGGAAGAAGGCGATTGTGACGCTGGCGCCCGGTGATTCGATTCAACTGTTTGAAGGCGTCTAGACGGAGGAGCGAAGATTATGCCAGTTAAGATATATCGACCTACTTCTCCCGGACGCCGCAACATGAGCGTGTCGACGTTCCAGGAGATTAGCAAGAAGGCGCCGGAGCGTTCGCTGTTGGCGCCGCTGAACCGGATCAATGGCCGGAACAACCGTGGTGTGGTTACGGTACGCCATCGGGGCGGCGGCCACAAGCGCCGCTATCGCATCATCGACTTCCGCCGGGACAAGTTTGATGTGCCCGCCAAGGTGGAGTCGATCGAGTACGATCCGAATCGCAGCGCACGCATCGCACTGGTGGTGTACGCCGACGGCGAGCGCCGCTACATTATCGCGCCCGTGGGCCTCAATCCCGGCGACACCGTCATGTCCGGCGAGAATGCCGACATCCGGGTCGGGAACGCACTGCCGATTCGCAGCATCCCGTTGGGTACGGTGATTCACAACATCGAAATCTACCCGGGACGTGGCGGTCAGCTCGTGCGCAGCGCAGGCAGCGCCGCGCAGTTGGTTGCCAAGGAAGGCACCATGGCCCAGGTGCGTCTGCCCAGCGGTGAAGTACGTTACATCGATATGAACTCCCTGGCGACCATCGGACAGGTCTCCAATCCGGATCACGGCAACCTCAACATGGGCAAGGCCGGACGCAAGCGCTGGATGGGTCGACGCCCGACCGTGCGTGGCGTGGCCATGGATCCGGCTTCCCACCCCCATGGTGGTGGCGAAGGTCGTTCGCCCATCGGTATGCCCGGTCCCAAGACGCCGTGGGGCAAGCCCGCCCGGGGCACCAAGACACGCCGCAACAAGCGGACGAGCAAGTTCATCGTGCGCCGTGGCCGTGGTAAGGGCCGTTAAGGAAAGTAGCAGGAGAAGAGAAAAATGTCTCGTTCATTGAAGAAGGGCCCTTACGTCGAACCGAAGCTGCTGAAGCGCATCGAAGAGATGAATCGCAAGGGCGAACGCAAAGTCGTCAAGACCTGGTCCCGGGCCTCGACCGTCTTCCCGCAGTTTGTGGGGCATACGATCGCGGTGCATGATGGCCGGCGTCACGTTCCGGTCTACGTTACCGAGAACATGGTGGGCCACAAGCTGGGAGAGTTTGCGCCGACGCGGTTCTTCCGTGGCCACATTCGTTCGGAGAAGGGCTCGAAGGCCCGCCGCTAGT
>CAYZLP010000069.1:1880-7932 GCA_964478635.1 uncultured Caldilineaceae bacterium | reverse complement strand
CTAGTTGCAGAATCAGGAGCGAACGATGGAAGTTCGAGCTGTCACCAAATATACAGGCATCAGCGCCCAAAAGGCCCGCCTGGTCGTCAATGAAGTGCGCGGCCGGCAGGCGGAAGAGGCGATTGCGATGCTGGAATTTATGCCGCAATCGGCGGCCAAAATTGTGGCCAAGACGATCAAAAGCGCATTGGCCAATGCCGAGGAAAATTTCGGCCTCGAACCGGAAGATATGTATGTTGCCAAGATCGTGGCTGACGAGGCGCCCACGCGGAAATGGCGGCGCTTCGGCGCCCGCGGCCGCTTCAAGCCCTGGCTCCGCCGCTCGTCCCACATTACCGTGGTCCTGGCTGAACGCGAGAACGAGTAAAGGAGAAAGATCTTGGGTCGCAAAATTCATCCAATAGGCTTCCGCCTGGGCATTATCAAGGAACACAACAGCCGCTGGTATGCCGACGGCAAAGACTATGTCGCGCAGTTGAACGAGGATCGCGAGATCCGCGAGATGATTATCACGGATTCGCCCAAAGCCGGCATCAGCTCGATCGAGATCGAGCGTCAGCCCAATCAGGTGCATGTGATCATCGATACGGCTCGCCCCGGCGTCATCATCGGCCGCAAGGGCGCCAACGTGAACGTGTTGCGCACCAAACTGCAGGATCTGACCCAGAAGAAGGTCAAGATCGATGTGCGCGAGATCACCAAACCGGAGCTGGATGCCAAGCTGGTGGCCGAGAGCATCGCCGAGCAGCTGGAGCGCCGCATCAGTTGGAAGCGGGCCATGAAACAAGCCGTCCAGAAGACCATGCGTCAGGGCGGCGAAGGCATCATGATCACCGTCTCCGGCCGGCTCGGCGGCGCCGATATGGGCCGCGTCGACACTGTGCGCGAGGGCCAGGTGCCCCGCCACACGCTGCGCGCCGATATCGATTATGGCACGGCCGAGGCCAACACGACCTTCGGCGTGACGGGCGTCAAAGTCTGGATCAACCACGGCGAAGTGATGCCCGGCGAGGAATTTCACGCTCGCTTTTCCAGCGAGAACTGAGTAACGACGGTTGCGCTGCCGGCGTAGACCGTTAGAGGAGATACGACCATGTTGATGCCAAAGCGTGTGAAATATCGCAAGATGCAGCGCGGGCGAATTCGGGGCAAGGCCCAGCGGGGCAGCACCATCGCCTTCGGCACGTACGCGCTGCAGGCCGTTGAGCCTCATTACATCACCAGTCGCCAGATTGAGGCGGGCCGTCGCGCGATCGTGCGCTACGTGCGCCGTGGCGGCAAGATCTGGATTCGGGTCTTCCCCGACAAGCCCTACACGAAGCGGGCGGCGGAGACTCGTATGGGTTCCGGTAAGGGCAATGTCGAACACTATGTGGCCGCGGTCAAGCCGGGGCGCATTGTCTATGAGATGGCCGGCGTTTCGGAAGAGGTCGCGCGTGAGGCCTTGCGCCTTGCAGCGGCCAAGCTGCCCATGAAGACCCAGTTTATTGTCCGCGATGAGTTTGGGGGCTAAGGGGGAGCACGATGAATGCCAGTGATTTTCGCAACATGACCAACGCCGAGTTAGCAGGCAAGTTGGACGACGCCTATCAGGAACTTTTCAATCTGCGCTTTCAGCGCGCCTCGGGTCAGCTCTCCAATACGGCCCGCTATGGCGAGGTGCGCAAAAATATTGCGCGCATGAAGACGATCCTGCGTGAGCGTGAGCTTGCCGAGGAATAGAGGAGACACGAAGTATGCGTGAACAACGACGGGTGCTGGTGGGAGTTGTGACCAGCGACAAGATGGACAAAACGGTAGTAGTTACCGTACAACGTGTCACCCGACATCCGCTGTACGGCAAGGTCATCAAACTGAACAAAAAGTACAAGGCTCACGACGAGAGCAACGCTGCCAAAATCGGCGATCGGGTTCGCATCCGCGAATGCCGCCCGCTGAGCAAGGACAAGCACTTCTTCGTCGAAGAGATCTTGGAACAGGCTGAGATTGTCTAGGCGAAGGTGCACCCATGATTCAACAGGAAAGCCGGCTCAAGGTAGCCGACAACACCGGAGCAAAAGAACTGCTCACCATCCGCGTAAAGGGTGGCAGCACCCGACGCTATGCATCCGTCGGCGACGAGATTGTCGCAACGGTCAAGTCGGCCGCGCCCAACGGGACGGTGAAGAAAGGCGACGTGGTTCGGGCCGTGATTGTACGGACCAAGCGCCCGCTGCGCCGGGCCGATGGCAGCTACATTCGCTTTGACGAGAATGCAGCCGTCATTGTGGACAATCTCAAGAGCCCGCGCGGGACGCGCATTTTCGGCCCGGTGGCGCGTGAGTTGCGCGAGCATGGCTATATGCGCATCGTGTCGCTTGCGCCTGAAGTTCTGTAGCCAAGCCGGGTACGACACAGGATTTGAACGACGGGAGCGGCCCAGCGCAAAGCGCCCGGGATAAGGAGTAGCGCAAGATGAGTGTGAAGATCGTGAAAGGCGATACCGTCGAAGTAATCGCCGGCAATGATAAAGGTCACCGGGGTGAAGTGCAGCGGGTGATCAAGAAGAGGACCAAAGACGGCAAGTACGATCCCAATCGCGTCTACGTCATTGTGGCGGGGGCCAATCTGGTCATCAAGCATCAGCGACCTACGGGCCGCGTGCGCACGCAGACGGGACGGATCGAGATGGAGGCGCCGATCCACATCAGCAACGTGATGCTGGTTGGCAAGGGCGGTAAGCCCACCCGGACGGGGTATGAAGTCGCCACCAATGGGGAAAAGACTCGCATCGCTCGCGGGACCGGCGATCCGCTGCCCAAGCCGGGTAATCAATAGTTTGCCTGCGAACTGTCGATTTCGGAGCGGCGGACTGATTCGACGCCCCGCATTCTACACGCCGCATTTATTATCGGCCTGACCTTGTATCGGAACGCAGCCGATACCTGCGGGCAAGGAGATTGAAACAATGAGTGAAAACGGGAAGACGCCGGCTCCCCTGCCGCGCTTGAAACAGCGCTATCGGGAAGAAGTCGTGCCGGCCATGATGAAAGAATTTAATTACTCAAACGTCATGCAGGTGCCGCGCTTCACCAAGATCTCGGTCAACATCGGCCTGGGCGAGGCGCTGCAGAACAGCAAGGCCATCGAGAACGCTACGGGCGATCTGGCCATCATGACCGGTCAGAAGCCTGTCGTGACCCGGGCGCGCAACTCCATTGCAACGTTCAAGCTGCGGGAAGGCATGCCCATCGGCGCCAAAGTCACATTGCGCAGCGATCGCATGTGGTATTTCCTGGATCGCCTGATCAACGTGGTTCTGCCCCGCCAGCGTGATTTTCAGGGAATTTCGCCCGATTCATTTGACGGCCGCGGCAACTACAGCCTGGGCCTGCGCGAACAGTTGGTCTTTCCGGAGATCGACTACGATGAGATCGACAAGGTGCGCGGGTTGGAAGTGACCATTGTCACCACGGCCGACAGTGATGAAGAAGCGCGCCGCATGTTGGCGCTGCTCGACATGCCGTTCAAGCGCAGCTAGCGTACGCCGGTGTGAGTCGGGTGTAGAGCCCACGGCCGAAATTTGGCAGGATTTCTGCCGGGATTCATTCGTTGAACGAATAAGGAGTTTTCAGTGGCTAAAAAGTCCATGATTGCACGGGAGAGTAACCGCAAGTATACCGTGCGCGTCCGCAACCGCTGCTCCATGTGCGGTCGCCCGCGCGGCTATATGCGCCGGTTTGGCCTGTGTCGCATCTGCTTCCGGCAGGAAGCGCTAAAGGGCAATTTGCCCGGGGTGGTTAAGTCCAGTTGGTAGGCTAGGGCAAAAAGTGAAATCGACGGGTGAGCTCCGGGCTTCATAGCCTGAACAGACTTATTCGCAGAGACTTCATGATTTGCCTGGGTACTAACTACAATTTTCTGCGTCGCAGACCGGTTTCGGGCTGACGGCGCTTAGGCAAGGCCGATCCTTGCAGAAGGTTGCAAGAGTAACCTAGGAGAGTAGAGACGATGTTAAGTGATCCGATCGCCGATATGCTCACGCGTATCCGCAACGCTGTCATGATACAGCAAACGCAGGTGGCCATGCCGTCTTCCAAGATGAAGGTGGACATTGCCAAGATTCTCACCGAAGAGGGTTTTATCTCTGGCTATATGGAGACCGACGATGTACCCCAGCCCCAACTGGTCTTGAATCTCAAGTACACCGGGAAGGGCCAACCGGTCATTACCGGACTCGAGCGCATTAGCAAGCCCGGGCGCCGGGTCTACACGGGCTATCGTGACATCCCGTGGGTGCGCAGTGGCCTGGGTGTGAGCATTTTGTCGACACCCAAGGGTCTGATGACCGGTCGTCAGGCGCGGCGTGGACGCGTTGGCGGCGAAATCATTTGTAACGTTTGGTAGCCCGGAGGCGGTTACCGGTCAGGTAGGACTGTTCTGAGGAATATTCCCGGCCCGGTTACCGGCCACTGTAGGAGGTAAACTATGTCTCGCGTTGGACGCAGTCCGATTCCCGTGCCCAGCAGTGTCAATATCACCCTCAATGAGGGCAATCTGGTCACGGTTAAAGGACCAAAAGGTGAATTGCAGCAGAAGCTGAACCCCGAGATGGAAATCACTCAGGAGAACGGCGAACTGCTGGTAAAGCGGCCCAGTGACTCGCGCGAACATCGCGCACAGCACGGGTTGACCCGATCCCTGTTGAACAACATGGTCGTCGGGGTCAGCGAAGGCTTTACGAAGCGCATGGAGATTCACGGTGTGGGCTATCGTGCGGAGATGCGAGGCAAGACCCTCGTGCTCCAGGTCGGCAAGAGCCATCCCGTAGAGTTCAATCCGCCTGAAGATATTACGTTTGAAGTGCTGGCGAAAGATGGACGCCTCTTTACGATTTCCGGCCCGGACAAAGCCGCGGTGGGCCAGTTGGCTGCCGTGATTCGCAAGACGCGACCGCCGGAACCCTACAAGGGCAAAGGCATTCGCTACGAGGGCGAATACGTCCGCATGAAGGCCGGAAAGACCGGCAAGGCCTAAAAGGAATTTGAATTATGGCGAAGAATACACGCTCAGAATCACGCAAGCGCCGGCACGCCCGCGTGCGCAGAAAACTTCATGGGACCGCTGCGCGCCCGCGCTTGAACGTATACCGGAGCATGAATCACATTTATGCCCAGATTATTGATGATGACGCCGGCATGACGCTGGCTTCGGCCTCCACGGTGGACAAGGAACTGCGAGAGGGCATGAACTCGCTGAATCCCATGGAACAGGCTGAGGCGGTCGGCAAGGCCGTGGCCGAGCGGGCCAAGGCTGCCGGCGTTGAAACCGTCGTCTTCGACCGTGGTGGTTATCCCTATCACGGCCGCGTCAAGGCATTGGCTGAAGGCAGCCGCGAGGGCGGCCTCACCTTTTAGGGGAGATAGGAAATCATGGCACGAAGAGAACGCAAGAAGGATCGAGAACGCGAAGAGCGCGACGAACTGGATGAGCGCGTCGTCCATATTGCCCGCACGGCCAAAGTGGTCAAAGGCGGCCGTCGCTTCGCCTTTCGCGCCGTTGTTGTGGTCGGCGATCAGAAGGGCCGCGTGGGCGTGGGCGTGGGCAAAGCCCGTGAGGTGCCGGACGCAATTCGCAAGGCGGCCGATGCTGCCCGCAAAGAGATGATGGATGTCTCGCTGTTGGGCACCACCATTCCGCATACTGTGCAGACTCGCTTTGGCGCAGCCGAGGTCTTGCTGAAGCCGGCCAGCCCGGGTACCGGCGTAATCGCCGGCGGCGGCGTACGCGCCGTTGTTGAAGCCGCGGGCATCAAGGACATCCTGAGCAAGTCTCTGGGCAGCGACAACATCTTGAATGTAGTCCAGGCGACCTTTGCGGCCCTCAATGAACTGCAAGACTTCCGCATCGAGGCTGAGCGCCGGGGTGTGGATGCCCAGCATCTGGCGCCCTTCTGGTATAAGGGAGAGGAGAGCTATGCCTAAGACTAAGAAGATCCGCGTCACGCTCACCCGTAGCCCCATCGGCTACGAGAAGAGTCAAAAGGCGACGGTGACGGCGCTGGGCCTGCGCA
>CAYZLP010000069.1:0-1870 GCA_964478635.1 uncultured Caldilineaceae bacterium | reverse complement strand
CGGTTGAAAAGGACGACAGCCCCGTCATCCGCGGCATGATCAACAAGGTATCTCACCTGGTTGAAGTAGAAGAAGCATAGAACGTAATGCATACTGCGTAACGAATGGGTTACGCAGTATGCATTAATCAGCATACCGTTCGATACTCTGAAATTCGAGGAAATTCTTATGAAACTGCATGACCTGCGTCCCGATGAGGGTGCAACCAAAAAGCGCAAGCGAGTGGGTCGTGGCACTGGTTCGGGCAAAGGCAAGACCAGTGGTCGCGGCACCAAAGGCCAGAATTCCCGCTCCGGCGGCGGCGTGCATGCCACCTTCGAGGGCGGTCAGCTGCGGCTGGTCAAGCGTCTGCCCAAGATGCGCGGCTTCAACAATCGCTTCAAAGTGGAGTATGTCCCGGTCAATTTGGACCAGTTGGACGCACGCTTTGAGTCCGGCGCTGAAGTAACGCCCGATACGTTGGGCGCGGCCGGGCTGTTGGGTGACATCAGCGATCCCGTCGTCATTCTGGCGCGGGGTGATGTTGGCAAAGCGCTGACGGTCAAGACGCACCGCATCAGCAAGAGCGCCCAACAGAAGATCGAAGCGGCCGGTGGCTCGGTGGAGATTCTTCCGTTTACGGTCGACAAGAATCTGCCTCGGTCCTAATGACCCCATCACTGCAACCTGGGGGCGATTCGTGCGGTTGCCCCTCAGTTGCGAGCGGAGGAAATCCCTATGGTTGAAGCAATGCGCAATGCATTTCGACTGCCGGATCTGCGCCAAAAGCTCTTGATTACCTTTGGTATTTTGGTGCTCTACCGGCTCTTTGCCAATATCCCACTGCCTGGCGTGAACCGCGAAGCGCTTGAGGTGCTCTTCTCGGGTGAAAACGCCAACATGCTCCTCAGCTTGCTGAACTTCTTCAGCGGCGGCGGCTTGGCTCAGATGGGCGTCATGGCGCTGGGCGTCTATCCCTATATTACTGCATCCATTATCATGCAGCTCCTGACCCCGATCGTGCCCGCGCTGGAGGAACTCAGCCGCGAGGGCGAGCAGGGACGGATGCGCATCAATCAGTACACGCTCTACATGACCGTGCCCCTGGCCTTGCTCCAGGCGATTGCCCAGGCAACGCTGCTGAGTCGTCCGGTGGGCAACGTGACGGTGCTGCCCGATTGGGGCTTCACGGCAGGTGGCTGGCTCCCGTCCATCACCATCATTATCGGCATGACGGCGGGCACTATGTTCGCGGTGTGGTTGGGGCAACTCCTGACCGAGCAGGGTATCGGTAACGGTATCTCGCTCATTATCTTCGCCGGTATTCTGGCATCCGTACCGACCCAGATTGTCCGCTTGTGGCAAGAACCGCTGTTGCTGATCATCTTCATCATCATCACGATTTTGACCATTGCCCTGATCGTCATGGTCCAGGAAGGCCAGCGGCGCATTCCGGTGCAGTACGGCAAGCGGGTGCGGACGACGCGCGGCAATCGGATGATGATGGTCGGCGGTCAGAGCACCTACGTTCCGCTGCGCGTCAACACCGCAGGCATGATCCCGCTCATCTTCGCCCAGAGTCTCTTGATTCTGCCGAGCACCGTGGCCAGTTACTTCGTCAGCCAGCCGGGTTGGGTTGGCAGTGTGGCAACCTGGTTTGCAACTGCCTTCAGCCCGCAGAATTTTCTGTACTGGCTGCTCTACTTTCTGTTCACGGTCGCCTTCACCTACTTCTATACGGACGTCATGTTCCGCCAGCAAAATCTGGCCGAGACGCTCCAGAAGCAGGGCGGTTTTATTCCCGGTATCCGTCCGGGCAAGCGCACGGAGGATTATTTGAACGGCGTGCTCTCCCGCATTACGCTGGTTGGCGCGCTCTTCCTGGGCTTCA
>CAYZLP010000068.1:0-11448 GCA_964478635.1 uncultured Caldilineaceae bacterium | reverse complement strand
GTGGGGCCGTCCTCGCCCAGGCCGATGCTGTCGTGGGTAAGGACATAGATGACGCGTACGCCCATGAGGGCAGCCAGGCGCATGCTGCCCCGCATGTAGTCGCTGAAGACAAGGAAGGTCGCCCCGTAAGGAATCAGGCCGCCGTGGAGAGCCATGCCGTTGAGGATTCCGGCCATGCCGTGTTCGCGCACGCCGAAGTGGACGTTGGGACCGGTAAAGTTCTCGGGCCCGATAAAGGGCTGGCCCTTGATGGTCGTGTTGTTGCTGGCGGCCAGGTCGGCACTGCCGCCCACCAGGTTGGGAATGACGGGCGCCAGGGCATTGATCACATTGCCGCTGGCCACGCGCGTCGCCATCTTGCCGTCTGCGGGGAAGATCGGCAGAGCATCCTCCCAACCGTCGGGCAGTTCGCCCGCGAGCATGCGCTGATATTCCGCTGCCTCGTCCGGGTAGTCGGCGGCGTAGGCGGCAAAGCGCTCGCCGTACGCGGCCTCCAGCTGCTTGCCGTGCTCGACCGCGCGGCCGAAGAGCGCGGCAACGTCGTCCGGGACGTAGAAGCGAGGTTCCTGGGGCCACCCCAGATTTTCCTTGGTGGCGCGCAATTCGTCCTCGCCCAGTGCTGCGCCGTGAACGCCCGACGTGCCGGCCTTGTTGGGGCTGCCGTAGCCGATGATGGTGCGGCAGCCGATGATGCTGGGGCGCGGATCGGCATGGGCGGCTTCGATGGCAGCGGCAATGCCCGAAGCGTCCAGCCCGTCTACCTTCTGGACGTGCCAGCCGTAGGCCTCGAAGCGCTTGGCCCAATCTTCCGTGTAGGCGATGTCAGTGGAGCCATCGATGGTGATGGAATTGTCATCATAGAGATAGATGACTTTGCCGAGCTTGAGGTGGCCGGCCAGGCTGGCGGCTTCACTGGCGACGCCCTCCATCAGATCGCCGTCGCTGACGATGGCGTAGACATAGTGATCGACAACGGTGTGGCCTGGGCGATTGAAGCGTTCGGCCAGCCAGCGTTCGGCGATGGCCATGCCGATGCCGTTGGTGAAGCCCTGGCCCAGAGGTCCGGTAGTCGTCTCTACGCCCGGCGCATGTTTGTATTCCGGATGGCCGGGTGTCTTGCTGCCCCACTGGCGAAAATTGCTGAGTTCTTCCTTCGGCATATCATAGCCCGTCAAATGAAGGAGCGAATAGAGCAGCATAGAGCCGTGCCCGGCGCTGAGCACGAAGCGGTCCCGATCGGCCCAGGCCGGATTGCTCGGGCTAAAGCGCATGAAGCGGGTCCACAAGGTAAAGGCCGGCAAGGCCATGCCCATGGGCATACCGGGATGGCCCGATTTGGCAGCCTGGACGCCGTCGGCCGAGAGCATGCGGATGGTGTTGATGGCCCGCGCTTCCAGCTCGGCGTCGACGGTTACGTCACGGAGGAAAGCCTGGTTGGTCATGAGTTTTGTCCATTTCGTTTGTACGGTTTGACCGATAGCCAAGTTGTGTGGCGGCGGCCTGCGCGATTGTGCTGCCCGGCCACGACTTGGTTCAATTTCATCGTATAGCGGCGCCGATTACAGCGCCGGCCGGCGCTTTCAAAGTATCAGGGAGTCGTTATGCTGAAGCGCGCCACCTTGAATTGTCGCGTCATCGTCCGGCGGTGTCAAACGCTGGACCGGGGCTTTGCTTCAATAGCCCAGCCGCTTGTCGACCACGTTGCGCAGCGGTTGGCCGCGGCGGTAGCGGTCCAGGTTGTCGAGAAAGATTTCGAGGGCGCGTCGATCGTATTCGGGCGTCAAGCCTGAGTAGTGGGAGGTAATGATCACGTTCGGCATTTTCCAGAGCGGGGAGTCTGTGGGCAGCGGTTCGGTTTCGAAGACATCGAGACCGGCCCAGGCAATGGCGCCCGCTTCCAGCGCGGCAACCAGTGCGACCTCGTCGGTCGTCCCGCCCCGGCCGATGTTGATGTAGACCGCGTCGGGACGCATGGCTGCAAAGGCGGCCGCCCCGAAGAGATGCTGCGTTTCGCCCGTCAACGGCAGGGCATTGATCACGACGTCTGCTGCCGGTAAGGTTGCCAGCAGTTGATCGGGAGCGACGAGTTCGTCCACGCCGGGGACATCGTCTTGCGGATTGCGCCGGACGCCCACGACATGCATGCCAAAGGCCTGGGCAACCAGGGCCGTGCGCTCGCCGATGGCACCCACACCTGCAATGAGCATGGTTTTGCCCGCCAGCTCGAAGACGTCCTGCTTGTCGATCGTGGCCAGATATTTCTGGCCGGGCTGAATGGAGGTGCCGTGGACGCGCTGCCAGTAATTGCCGATCCAGACGCCTTCGTCCTGGGCGCGCAGTGCGTCGGGCAGGCGGCGCCCGAAGGCCAGGAGCATGGCGAAGATATGCTCACTGATGGGAATCGCGTGGATGCCCGAAGCGTTGGTCAGGACGAAGTCCAGCTCCGCGACTTCGGGATGGCGCAGGAGCCAATCCGCGCCCGCGCCCCACTGCTGGAGCCAGCGCAAGTTGGTTGCCTGGGGAATAAGGTCATGAGGCAGGCCGCCGGCCGCGATCACAATTTCGTCTAGAATTGTCTCGATCTCGGCACGCTCGCGCGTGCGCACGATGCGCATGTCGGGCGCAGCCGCTTCGATCCGGGCCCATTCCTCCGGGGTGAACGTCGCCTCCGTAAAGCCAAGTAGAAGTATAGGTGTCATGATGGCAACAATGATAGTCTACAGTGATCTATCACGGTGATCTACCACCATGATAGATCACCATGATAATGTGGAATCGCTACGCAGGAATGGCCAGCTTCTCCGCAAACCAGGGTATGGTCTGCTGCATGCCCTCGGTGAGAGAAACTTTAGGTGACCACCCCAATACGCTCCGGGCTTTGGTAATGTCGGGCTGGCGCTGCTTGGGATCATCCACCGGCAAAGGTTCGTAGCGGATGCCGCCGGGGTTGCCCGTGATCTCGTTGATGGTCCTGGCGAAGTCGAGAATGGTCATCTCGGCTGGATTTCCGATATTGGTCGGTTCGACTTCGTCGCTGAGCAGGAGGCGGTAGATGCCGTCCACCAGATCGCTGACGTAGCAGAAGCTCCGGGTCTGGCTGCCGTCGCCGTAGACCGTCAGCGGATTGCCGCGCAGGGCCTGGCGAATGAAATTGGGCACCACCCGGCCGTCGCGGATGCGCATGCGGGGGCCATAGGTATTGAAGATGCGCACAATACGCGTGTCGACGCTGTGGCTGCGGTGATAGGCCATGGTGATGGCCTCGGCAAACCGCTTGGCCTCGTCGTAGACGCCCCGGGGCCCGATGGGATTGACATGTCCCCAATAGCTCTCGGGCTGGGGATGAACCTGAGGATCGCCGTATACTTCGCTCGTGCTTGCCAGCAGCAAGCGCGCATTCTTGGCCAGGGCGAGGCCCAGTGCGTTATGGGTGCCCAGGCTGCCGACTTTGAGCGTCTGAATCGGCAATTCCAGGTAGTCGACGGGACTGGCGGGACTGGCGAAGTGGAGAATGGCGTCCAGGTCGCCCTTGATGTAGATATAGTTGGTCACGTCATGGCGAATGAAGTGAAAGCGGGGGGTGCCGGCCAAATGAGCGATGTTATCGGTGGTGCCGGTGATTAGATTGTCCATGGCGATAACGTCATGGCCTTCGCTGAGCAGCCGGTCGCACAG
Source organism: uncultured Caldilineaceae bacterium (assembly GCA_964478635.1). Classification (GTDB taxonomy): domain Bacteria; phylum Chloroflexota; class Anaerolineae; order Caldilineales; family Caldilineaceae; genus JAGRCP01. Next base: position 7,773 of record CAYZLP010000068.1, on the reverse strand, counting down.
GTGGCTACCAAGAAAACCCGCCCCGCCGGTCACCAGAACACGCATAGTGTGTAATTCCTTTCGAGTGCAAAATGCAGGTAGAATAGCTTAGACCAACAACCATCAACAGTGAGTATGTTTGACCATGTATCCGACCCTTCCCTTCGGACCGCTTTCATTGCCCACGGGACCGATTTTCGCCCTACTCGCCATGTGGGTTGGCCTGGAGGCGGCCAGCCGGTTCTCTCGTCGCCTCGGGCTCCATCCGGACACGGTCTGGAATGCCGGTCTTATCGCCCTACTTGCCGGTTTGATTGTAGCCCGTCTCTGGAATGTGGTCCAGTTTTGGTTTATCTATGCCGAGCAGCCGCTGCTCGTCTTCAGCCTGCGGCCCAGCGGCTTCGCACCGCTGCCCGGAGTCATCGGTGCGATCGTAGCCGGGTATGGCTATTTCCTCTACCGCTCTTTGGACCCCGTGCGCATGCTGGCGGCCTTTGCCGTTGGCGGGCTTGCCGCGGCGGCCGTGATCAACGTCGGGAACTATCTCACCGGCGAGACATTGGGCGTAACCGGCAGCGGCTTTCCGACTTTGCCCTACTTCGGCGTGACGCGCTATCCCGTGGCGCTCTTCCGCGCGGGCGGGTACTTACTCGCCCTTGCCCTAGTCTTAATCTATGCGGACCTGCAAAATCCTGCGCGGATTCTCTATTTGGCCGGTCTCGGCTTCAGCCTCGTGCACCTGGTCTGTGACGCATTCCTGGCCGAACCGGCCCTGATCGGCCCGTTCCGCGCCGGTCAACTACTGGGCTTCGGCGGTGCGCTTCTCTTCACATTCCTGCTTGCGAGAAGCGTACCGGGCAAAGCTGAAACGGGAGAGTACGGGGATGAGTTGACAACTGAAGATTGACGATTGGGTGTTGGCGGCTTCTGTACATCAGCATGCCTGAAGTCGGGTTCGCAGCGTCACCCCAATCTTCAGTCCTCAACCTCTACGACCACCAATAGCACTCCTTCCCCGATCTCAATCGTTGTCGGGCTTTCGGCGACTTCGTTGCTGATGCCGCGGGTGCTGCCGAAGCGCAGGGTGGCGTCGTGGAGCGGATAGCGGAGCCCGGTGTAGGTGATGCCGGTGACTTCCGAACTAAAGGGGATGACGCTCACCGTGCTGCCGATTGGCGCAGTCAGCGTCAGACGGTCGCCGCCGGTGAGGACCTGGGCTACCTGGGCGCCTTCGGCGATGCGAATCGGGATCGGCCAGCGCCGCTGGGCGATGATGTGTAAGTTGGCCAGGGTCTGATCCAGACGCCCGCCCAGCGCACCCAACAACAATATCTCCTCTGCCCCATCGCGGAGCGCACGCTCCAGGGCCAGCTCGAGATCGGTCTGATCCTTGGCCGGGGGATGGCGCTCAATATCCACGCCCTGGCGCGCAAAATCGGCCAGCACGGCGGGATCTGCGCTGTCGATGTCGCCGACGATGGCGTGGGGCGCGATCCCCAGGGCAATGCAGTGGCGCGTGCCGCCATCCGCGCAGATGAGATAATCTTCCGGCTGCAACCAGCGCCGCAGCGAGTCGTAGTTTTCTACCATGCCGTTTACGAAAATAATTGCACGCACCGGAATGCTCGCTTTCTTGAGATAACGGCTAGAAAAACGCGCGCCACGCAAAGATGCCCACCATGGCCAGGGATAGTGTCACTTCCAGGATCGATGACAGAATGAAACTGCCGACGTAGGTCCGGGCTGCCCGGGTTGCCGCCTGCAAATCCCGCTTGGCGTGCAGCTCAGCCAACCACGTCCCCACGATGGCGCCGGCGAATGCGCCCAGCAGCGTGCCCACGATGGGAATGGTCCCGCTGAGCAGAATGCCCCCGCCGAAACCGCCGAGAATTGCGCCGGCATAGGCGCGCCAGCTGGCGCCCGTGCGACGGTTGAAGACCAGGTTGAGAATCAGGTCCATGCCCCAGGCCAGGAGCGCCAAAATGCCCAGAAAGGCGAGCAGCCACGGCCCGATCTCCTGAAAATCGTTGCCCCAGGCCCAGGCAAAGGCCCCCAACCAGATAAACAGAGGGCCGGGTACAATGGGCACCACGGCCCCGGCCAACCCCAGGATGATCAACAGGTAGCCCGCAAACGAGCCCGCATTCAATTCAAACACCGCCCCACTCACTTATCGATAGTACTGACATGAGTCACGCCGTTGCGTCAGAAGTCTGACTGTTGTAAAGCGTCAGACTTCTCCTGGCGCCGCTACTCCGTCCTGACAAAGATGCGGCCGCGAACGTCCGCATCGACCCCACACTCTACGTCGAGGGGCAGAATTGTGTCGCGGGCAAAGAGCGGCGGCACGGTCAGACCGAGATGTTCGTAGAGGTCCGGCGGTACGCTGATGTCGGCCAGGTAAAGATCGCCGCAGGCATCCCGCGCCGCAGGCGCCAGAAAACCGGTTTTGGGGAGGGCCAGGGTCATGGTCGCTTGGGCGCGCACGTGGGGCGAGAAGACCTGCCCGCCGGCCGTATCGATGCCGCTGGGAGCATCCAGGCTGAGAATGGGAGCCGTGCTGCTATTGGCCAACTGGATCAAGTCCCGGGCCTTGCCCCGGGGATCGCCCCGTAGCCCATAGCCGATGATGGCGTCAATGACCAGGTCGGAAGGCGGCAGTTCCCAGCCTTCGTCCGCCCATGCCAATGGCGCACCCATCTGCTGCAAAATGGTGAGTTGGTGGAGGGGGACGCCCTTATAACCGTCCGGCGGATAGGAACAGAGAATCTGGACCCATGCGCCCCAGTTGAGCAGATGGCGGGCCGCCACCAGGCCGCCACCGCCGTTGTTGCCCCGGCCCGCCAGGACCACAATCGGGCGATCCTCGACGTCGTCTTCCAGGAGCCGTTTGGCCAGCAGCGCCAGATTGCGCCCGGCATTCTCCATCATCTGAATCAGCTCGATATGGTATTCTTCGATCATCAAGCGATCGACCTCAACCATCTGCGCCGTGGTCAGCGCCGGCACCTCAATACCCATCAGGCTTCCCTCCCCAATCTTCAGTCTTCAATGTGCACCTGCCCCGCCGCCGGCGCCGCTGTACTATCCAGCACCACCCGGCGACCAAACGCCTCGCCAAGCAGCGCCGTCGCATAGCGTTCCGCCTGCCACAGCTCCACCGCCGGATAGATGTCGGCGACGAGCGTCACCCGCAAAACGGAGTCGGTCCAGGTGACGATCACGTCGTCGACCGCGGCATTGCGTCCTCGTTCCAGATACTCGGCCAGGCGCAAGATGGCGGCCGTCTGGACGAGCAGTTGCCTGTCGCCGTCATCCAGGATTCGGCTGAACGGTTCGGTCTCGGGCTCGCCCTTGCGATGATAGCGGGCGAGCAGGGCGATGAGACCAATCTCCCTGGGCGTGAAGCCGGGCAGGCCGTTGCTGACGATCAGCATCTGAGAGTGATGGTGGTGATCGTTGTAGTTGACCACCGTGCCGATGTCGTGGAGCAGCGCGGCCGCGTCGAGCAATTCACGCTCCGGGGGACCATAGCCGTGGAGGGGACGTAGCTGATCGAACAACCGGCGGGCCAGGAAGCGTACGTGGCTGGCATGCCGCTTTTGGTAGCGATAGATGCGGGCCAGATTGAGTACGCCGTAGCTGCGCACGTCGGGTACGACTGGATAGTCCAGGTGTTCCCAGAAGCGCTCCAGAAAAAGTCCCTCGCGCAGGCCATTGGTGGAGATGGTGAGCGCTGTGACGCCCATGCGTTCCATGACGGCCCGCGTCACCATGGCGCCGGGCAAGATGATGTCGGCCCGATCCGCGCGCAGGCCGCCGAGTCGGCAGCGCTCGTCAACCGTGCGTTCGCGCAACTCTTCAATCGTGGCGTCCACCGAAGCGGCGGTTAGCAGAAAGCCGTGAAGGGTGTTTAGCGGATAGTCAGCACGAACCGCGTCCCGCTTGGCCAGATTGCGGATGGTACCGCCTAGCCCCACCAATCCCTCTCCGGGGAGATCGAGCGCGGGAAAAGCATCCAGCTGGCGGGCAATCTCTTCTTCGATCCGCTTGAACTCCCGCTTGTTGATGGGGTCGGTGGTCACGAATCGCTCGGTCAGCGCCAACGCGCCCAACAGCGCCGATTTGCCGCACTGGTAGCGCTGGTCCTCGACCCGGCTGATCTGGGCGCTGCCGCCGCCGATGTCGAGAATGTAGCCGGTACGCAGGGCCACATCATTGAGCGCGCCGATTGCGCCGTAGTAGGCTTCACGTTCGCCGTCCAGAATTTGGAGCTTGATGCCCAACTCCCGCTCCACCCGTTTGACAAAGGCCGGGCCATTGGCCGCTTCCCGGACGGCGCTGGTGGCCGTGGGAATGAGGACGTCAACTTCGATGGCCTGACAGAAACGGCTAAAGAGCTGGAGCGCCGAAAAAGCCCGGGACATTGCCTCGTTGCTTAGTCCTGCTTCACTCATGCCCTGCCGCAGGCGCACAACCTCCCTGACTTCATCTTCCAGACGGTAGGCGTAGCCCGGTATGGCGAGCATGATCACCAGGCGGGCCGTATTGGAGCCAAGGTCGATGATGCCGTAGCGAACTTCTTGGGCTGTCATGATGGTTCCCTGGGGTCGGGTGTAACCGGTAAAGAAGTAGAGACGTTGCATTGCAACGTCTCTACGTGAATCCGTGAATTTTATTTGGGCGTCAATTGCCCAACGAACCATCCAACGCCTGTTGGAGAACCTCGGTGAATTGCTCGGGCGGCAACGCGCCGGGAATCAACGTGCCCTGTCCGCCGTAGAGTACCACGAAGGTGGGCGTGCCCTGAACGAAGGGTGCGCCGTCCATCATGTCGCTCGTGACTCGTTCGGCCATGGTCTCATCTTCCAGGCAGGCGGCAAAGGCATCCTGGTCGAGGTCGAGCTGGCTTGCCACTTCCAGTAAGCCGGGATTTGGATCGTTCTGGGACCAGGCCTCCGTGTTGGCAAAGAGCAGTTCGTGCATCTCCCAGAAAAGGCCCTGCTCGGCCGCGCATTCGGCAGCAACGCCGGCCGCAGGCGCCTGAGGATGGATGTTCAGCGGGAAATGCTTGTAGACCCAGAGCACGTCGCCGGTATCGACAAATTGCTCATCCAGGATTGGCTGGGTATCTTCCGTGTGGCGACGGCAGAAGGGACACTGGAAGTCGGAGAACTCGATCACCACGACCTCCGCATCCGGGTTGCCCCGGTACTGATCACCGGCCATATTGTAACCGGGCCGGTCCGGGTCAACGGCCAGTCCCTCGGCCGTAGCCCAAACGGGAATCTGCGGCTCGCCGGCCTGCGCCTGAGCTTGGGCCTGGGGATCGACGGGCGCCTCGCCGGCAATCATGGCGTCGATGTAGCCGGCAAATTGTTCGTAAGGCTGAGCGCCGATGAGGTCATAGCGTTCGCCGGTAGCCCGACTGACGAAGCGGAAGCTGGGCGTGCCCGTAAAGCCATGGGCGGTTGCCTCGGCCACGCCCGCGTCGACCATGGCAGTTTTCTCACCGGACGCGACGCAGCTGTTGAAGGCATCCATGTCCAGGCCGAGCTGTTCGGCCAATCCGCCGAAGAAGCCGGCGGTGTCGGTGCTATTGGCCCATTCACTCTGGGCGCGGAAGATCTCGTCGTGCATCTCCCAATAAGCCACGGCGCCCTGATCGGCTGCACAGAGCGCGGCCGCATGGGCGGCCGGCGCATTGGGATGCAGCCCCTCTAACGGGAAATCCCGGAAGATAACGAGGAGGCTGCCATCACGCACGAAATTGTCGTTGATGGCAGGCTCGGTCTGGGTGGCATAGCGTGCGCAGAAGGGGCACTCGAAATCGCTGTATTCGTAGACGATGACCGGCGCATCCGGGTCGCCGCGGAAGGGAAACCCTGCCTCCGTGAAGCCAACCGTCATGCCCTTGAATTGCTCGTCGGCAATGGTCAACTCGCCCAGATCGACGGGTGTCGCTTCCTCCGGCGCAGGCACGGTCCCGCTGTCGGCCTGCTCTTCTGCCGCAACCTCGGTCGCGGCCGCTTCTTCGACCGGTGCGTCCGTAGGCGCAGCCGGGGCGGGCGCGGCGGGCAGTTGACCAGTGCATCCGGCCAGAATGAGGGCTGCGAGTGCTATGGCTGCAACCATCCAGTAGGGCTGCGTCCATAAAGACGAGCGTCGATCGAATTGCTGATTCATTGGTTTCTCCTGATGTGGTTGGAAGGCAAATAGGGCGAGTATGTCACACCTTCTTCGCGCTTGCCTGAAAGCTCCATGAGACAATGATGAGAATCTCGCCGGGGAGAGGCGAGGCGGCAGGAACTGGGCGCAGGTGTAGCAGATGAAACGGACCCGCTGGTGCGTTTCAATCCCGGGGCAAAGAACGGCGCGATGTTTCGTTTACAGCTGGAAATTCCGGCCGTTATCGCGTACGATTTTCTGCTGATAATTCGTGACGTATGCCAGGAGTTTGGCATGCAGCTTTTCCCAGCCGCCGCTTTGCAGGATGTTGGTCAGCTTATCGACGCTCTCAACCGCGCCGATGGTCAGCATTTGCGGACCCTCACCGTACATGGTATACAGGACTTCGCTGGGCTCAATCCCCAACTGCATGAGCCGGGGTGCAAATTCCCGGACGACAAACTCCGAGAACTCTTGTTCCCGACCCATTTTGATGTCCCATTGCATGAGCAATTTAACCATAATCTTGCCAAATCTATCTGTCTGCGTAACATTCGGGCATTTATGCGTGAATACTTCATGCGTGAAGCCCGCCCGCAAACGCGCTGCGACCTTGTCTCTATCCCTGCCGGTCACGATACCAGATGCATTATGAAAAAGCAACTTCAGGCCATCATTTCTTGGCTGCTGCAGGAGGATGCAAAGCGGTTGAACCGGCATGTTTTTGGGGCCCATCATACCGGCCGTTCTCAACCAATCAGCGAGCCTGAAAGGATGGGCGCCCGCCCCCGGGTCGGTCTGTTCTGGACAGTTGTCGCGCTGGCGCTGTTTTGGGGCCCCAGCGCCCTGGCTGCGCCGGCAATGCAGGGCGAAGCAAACGGCGCGTTTTTCGCCATGACGCCCATCGCCGGCTCGGGCGCCGGCGAACTGCAGACGCATACGGCCGATATCGTCCTTGCCCAAGAAGGCGCAGGCCTGGTCGCAACCGTCGACGGATTGTACCGGGTTCAGAACGGTACGGACGATGCGGTGACCCTGTTGGTACGCATCGATCCCCAACTGCAGGATGACGATGCGCTGCCGTCTGCCGTCACGCTTACGGCCAATGGGCAGCCGCTCACGCTGCAGGCGGGCGAGAACGATTCTCTCACCGGCCAGGTCGCGCTGCCGGCGGATGGCCGGGTCGATCTGCGTCTGCGCTATGGCGTCAACCTGGGGGAAGGACCGCTGGTCGATCTGGCGTACGACGCCACCCATTTACAGGCTTGGACCGGGACGCGGAGTCTTCGGGTAGCCTTTGATCTGCCCGCAGCGCTGGCGCCGGAGAGCTGGTTGGCGATCGCTCCGACCGGCTGGAGTGATTTGGCCGGCACTGAAAATGGCGTCAAGTGGCTTTATGATGGCGCCTTGCCCGATCAGCCCATGCGCATGTCATTCATTCACCCCGATACCTGGGCGCGTCTGACCGCGGCCGAAAATGCCGCTGCGCCCGGTGCCGCACCTGCCGCCTTTCTCGCCCTGGGCGACCTCTACCGCGCCCTCTATGATCGGGCCGGCGGCCCGGCCGTCGCTGAGCAGGCCGCCAGCGAGCGGTTTTATGCCCAGGCGCTGGCAGCCTACACGGCC
>CAYZLP010000067.1:1845-11578 GCA_964478635.1 uncultured Caldilineaceae bacterium | reverse complement strand
CTCCCTCGGGGAAGATCACCTCGCGTGCTTCATCCGGCATGGTAAATTGACCCTCTTCCAGCGCCCGCTTGACGAGGCGGATAATGGCGGACTTGACTTTGAGCGGATCGTGTTCGCGGCCGTCAATCCGAAAGAAGATGTGAAGATTTACGGTCGATGCTAGAGACATGGCTTGCAGAGATTGGAGGGGGTTGAGGTTCACACACATTGTTTGCGGAACTTGTAGCGTTCGAACAGCAGGTTGATTCCATCATCGTCAAACTGGAATTCCACCACCATGTTACGGGCGTTGGAATACATTTGGAAGTGCGCGCGATCCTCGCTCAGGTGGAGGGGGATGAGGATTGAGGAACGGTCCTCGTGGTGGTAGCGAATCGTGAAACGCAGCAAGTCACCCAGGGGCGTCACGTCGGCCCTGATTGTGTTGCGGAAACTGGTGTATGTTCCGGTGAGGCGCGCCAGGAGATTCTCGATCCGCAGAAAGGGGAGATGCTGGGGCGGCTCGCCCAGCATCCGCGCCAGGGCCACCATGGCAAATTGCGCCATGGGGTACCCATGGGCGTTGGATAGCAGCACCGCGCCGACTTGACGCTGCGGCATCAGGGCAAGATAGGTTGTGCCGCCCATGATGCCGCCGCCATGCCCAACCAGGTCATGCCCGTAAAAATTCTGCAAAATCTGAAAGCCGCAGCCGAAGTGACCCTCGTGGGCGGGCACATCTTCGTCCGGTTGATCTGCCCCGCCCTGGTCACGGAAGGGTCCAAGGGTAATGCTCGCGTCCACTTGCGGCAAAGGGACTCGGGGCGTTCGCATCTGCTGCAGTGCCTCCCTACTGATCAGTTGCGCGCCGTTTGCCAGTTGTCCATCGTTCAGCAGGGCGACGACGAGCTGCGCCATATCTTCTGCACAGCTCACCAGGCCGCCGGCTGCCGGCATCCCGCCATAGAGCTGAGCGCCCGCAAAGCGCTTGCCAGCCCGGTCGTGCATATAGGGAGTTGCCGCGTTCTCGTCGGCCTCGAAACGCGTGCGGGCGAAGTGGGTCCGCTTCATGTCCAACGGTTCGAGGATGTGCTGCTCGACATACTGCGTATAGCGCTGGCCGGAAAGTTGAGCGATCAGGCTACCCAGCAGGAGATAGCCTTCGTTCAAGTAGAACCAGCGCTCGCCGGGCGGACTGACGGCCCACGCGGCCGCGCCCTGCATGAATGCCAGCAGATCCGCTTCCGTGGCGACGGGGATTCCACTCATAAACCATTCGTCCGACATCTTGGATTCCGAGTAGCCAAGAGCAGGAATACCGCTCGAATGGGATAGCAGGTGCCACACGCGGATTGGCTCGCCATGGGGCTGGAGATCGATATCCAACCACCGATCGATCCGGTCGTCGAGATCGAGCAGGCCGCGATCCCAAAGTTGAAAAATGGCTAGGGCGGTAAAGACCTTGGTGATGCTCCCGAGGCCGAATAGAGTGCGTGGAGTAACCGGTCGTCGCGTCTCAATGTCACGAAAGCCGAAGACGCGGTGATCGCACGCCCCACTCGATGAGACGAGACTGAGGGCCAGACCGGGCAGATGCGTCTCCTGCATCCGCTCCAGCATGAACGAGTCGAGTGCCGCTAGATTCTCACGGTCCATATCCTTGCTCCTTTCCAGCCATCGCCGTGCGAAAGCGTACTCGACGATGGGCTCGTTGCGCGCGATTCGCTTGCGTTCCCAGAGGCCTGCCTGTGTCTGCCCGGCGCCGTCGAGGCAGGTGTGCGCAGGGCGATGGATTTACATAGGGTTGCCGGCGGCTCCGTCCATCCCGTAATCCTTTTCTGCCGCCGGGGGTGTGATGTAGCCGAAGGCAAGGTCGCGAAGAATGTGACGGTCGGCGCGTTTTTCCACAGGCCCGAAGCCACCCCCGCCGGCGATGCGCAACTCCACCACATCACCGGGCTGGAGTTCGATGGGCGGGAAGCGATAGATGCGCTCACCATTGATATACACCTCGCCCATCCTACCGGGTCGCCCGCCATTCAATCCCTGGGGGAACGTCGTGAGGCGGTCCGGGGTGAGGTTGAAAACTATCGGATCGCTGCCAATATGCTGAAACGCAATGACCTGACCTAGTCCCCCGCGAAACTCTCCCGGTCCGCCGCTGTCCGGCCGCAGTTCCTTCTTCAGAAAGCGGATCGGCGCCTGGCTCTCGATCACTTCGCAGGGGGTGATTGTGCTGTTGTTCGGGTAGGAAACGGGCAGCATGCCGTCCATTGTCGGCAGCGCGCCGCGTCCGCCATGAGGCAGCATGTCGATAAGGAACTGTCCGAACGCTGCGTCGCTGCCACTGAGCACGAACGGCCAAATCGCACCGTTGCTCGCCTGGACCCGTTCGCCGAAGATTGGCCAAAGCGCCCCAAAGAGTACCTGGTTCAGGTTGTTGGTTGTTTTGGCGCGCGCCTTCACGGCCGCAGGGAAGGCAACGTTTAGAATCGAGCCGGGCGGCGCCGACACGCTGATCGGCCGGAAGAGCGCTTCGTTGTTTGGAATGGCCGGCGCCAGTGCGCACTTGAACGGGTACATGCTCGTCGCCAGCGTGCTGCTGAAGGGCACATTGATCGCGCCATGCCGGCTCTGTGGCGAAGTGCCCGTATAGTCGACAAAGACCGTATCATCCCGCACCTCTACGGTCACATGAAGGTGCACCTGTTCGATATACCCGTCGATGTCCAGCCCATATTCGTAGCTGCCGTTCGGTAAGGCCTGGATCTGCCGGCGCATGAAGGCCTCGGAGCGGCTGAGAATGGTGCGGGAGAGCGCATCCAGGTCGTTCATGTGGTAGTCGACCAGGAACCCCTGGAGGCGCTCGGCGCCAATTTTGGCGGCGCCGGCCATAGCCCGTAGGTCGCCCAGCAGCAGATCTGGCACGCGGCAGTTTGCGCCAATGATGTCAAACGCGACGCGATTTTCCTTCCCCGCTTCGTAGAGCTTGAAGGGAAGCATTCTGAGCCCTTCGCTGAAGATATCATCGCCTTCGATTTCGCCCGGATGTCCGCCTACATCCGACATGTGCGAAACGGTCCCGATACAGGCCACCACCCGATTCTTCCAGAAGACGGGTGTCAGGAGGATGTAGTCCGGCAGGTGGCCCGTCCCGATCCAAGGATCGTTCGTCGCCAACACATCGCCCGGCGCCAGCGTCTCGACCGGAAAGCGGTTTAGGAGCGCCTTGGCCGTACGCGGGTAGACGGCAGCGAAATTTGCCGTGCTCAGGACGGATTGGCAGAGAGAGGAGCCGTGGGCGTCGGTGAGGATGCAGGCGAAGTCTCGACTCTCGCGCAAGATCGTCGAAAAGGTTGTGTGTACGATTATCTGGTCGACTTCGTCCATGATCGAGATCAGTCGCTGCCACAATATTTCCAGCGAAATCGGATCAATGGTCTCGGGCGCCGCCGGGAAATCGCTGGGCAAATGCTCATGCGCAGAGGTCATAGGGCTCGCTCCCAGAGGATGGCAGTGGTCTCTTTCAGAGGCCAGGGAGTATATCACAAATTTCAGGATTTAATGAGCCGCGCCGCTTGGATCCGCCAAATGGTCTCAACGGTACCACATCCGCCGAAACGCTATGGAAGGCCTATCTTTCTGATCACCCCAAAGCAATAACGCTGCCGACCGGCGCCTTCGGTACGCGGAACACGGAAGGCGTCGGTCAATCCGGCTATAATAGCAGCAGAAAGGATGCGCCTGCTACAAATCAATTTCATTGATTCACGATTTGGCGAAGGATGAGATCCTTCGCGATCGTTTCATCAGATTGAAGATGTCTGCGCAAACCCGCTGTTGCTTTGCGACCACTGCGTGAACGGAATGACAAATCATGAGCTACTGAACTTGGTGTTTATCCCGATACCTTCGACGCGACTGTCATAACAGATAGTAACCGGCTCCCAATGTTTCACAAAAATGCCATTCACGCCCTATTCTATTTCTTCTTCCTCGTCTTCGTCACCGGATGCTCCGGGGACTCAGCCTGGACTTGGCCGACACTACCGTCGGATCCGCCCCAGTTGACACCGACAGTCGAGACGCCTACGCGGCCCGCCGCGAAAGCGGCAGCACCGGCCAATTTTCAAGTAGATGCAGCCGCGCCGGTGCTCGTGCCGACAGCCACTGCGCTCCCTACAGCCCAGGAAGGAGCGCCCGCCACGGCCGCCGCCGATCCCGTGCCGACGCCGGTGCAAACCTTTGAAGTGGGCAATGACCTCACCATCGCGGCGCTGCGCGCAAAAGAGATTGCAGGCAGCGACATCGTCATCGAGGAGACGCTGGTCAATGGCGCCAATTATGCCCAATATCTGGCCAGCTACCGCTCCGAAGGGTACAAGATCTATGGACTGCTGACCGTGCCGCTGGGCGATGTTCCGGCCGGTGGATTTCCGGCCATCGTTTTTGTCCACGGCTACATCCCGCCGGAGATCTATCGCACCACGGAACGTTATGTGGCCTACGTAGATGCCTTGGCTCGCAGCGGGTTTGTCGTCTTCAAAATCGATCTCCGTGGTTTCGGCAACTCGGAAGGCGAGCCGTCAGGCGCCTACTTCTCGCCGGATTACACAGTCGACACCATTGGAGCGCTCAAGAGCCTACAGCGGACGGATTACGTGAATCCGGGGGGCATCGGGCTGTGGGGCCATAGCATGGCGGGAAACGTCGTGCTGCGGGCCATGCTCGTCGAGCCGGACGTCCAGGCAGGCGTGATATGGGCGGGCGCAGTCTATTCCTATGACGACATGGTCCGCTATGCCATTCAAGACCCGTCATTCCGGCGCGATGAACAGTCCACCACCGTCCGACGAGGAACCATCCTGCGTGAGACCTACGGGGCACCGGATACCACTATGCCCTTTTGGCAGGCCGTTTCGCTCACCAAGAATATCGAGTTCCTGGAGGCGCCCCTGCAGATTCACCATGCGCTAAACGACAGCGTGGTGAACATTGGCTATTCGCAGGATCTCGCGGCCGTGCTGGAAGAGGCAGGCAAGTCGTATCAGCTATTCACGTATGAAGGCGGCGGGCACAACATCGCCTCGCCCTTCTTCGGTGACGCCATGCAGCGCACGATCCAGTTCTTCCGCGATCACCTGTAAACAGCCACGCAGACCTGTGCGACCCGCATGGTTTAGAAAACACATCCGCAATCATTTGATGACCTGTCGCAACGTGCTTGGCGGCGTAATCCGCGACTACTATCGTCAAGCTGCGTAAGGCAACTTCAGGTTAGAATCCAGTTTTTGCATCCTCCACCATTCGTTGCCTTCAACCTCTCATTCTACCCTCCGGCTTGGCCGGAGGGCATGCTTCGCCTCAAAACGGTCTTGGCGCTAGGTGGCAGCCTGCTCTTCCAACCATTTCAAAATCGCCTGGTTTGTTTCCTTTGGCTTTTCTTGCTGGATCCAATGACCGCAGTCCAGATTGACCACTTCCACATTGGGCACGAACTCTGTCAGATTTGCAGACTTCGGGATCACATCCCGATCGCCATAGATCATGAGCGTGGGCTGCTGAATAACGGGGTTCACATCCGCCAATAAGTGCCAGTTTCGGTCAAGGTTTCTGTACCAATTGATACTGCCCGTAAACCCACTTGATTCGAAGGCGGAAACAAAAACGGCCAGTTCGCTGTCGCTCATTATGGGCTCGCCGAGTGGTGCCTCTGCTTTGGCGAGATTGATCATCGCCATACCAGGCTCAGGTTCTTTGAGGGGTGCGTTCTTCCGGAACATATTGCGAAGGAACCGAGATGTGTTTGCTTCCAATACGGCGTCTGCAACGCCGGGCTGTCGATTGAAGTGGACAAAATAGTAGTCGCCGCCAAAGAACTCTTCCATGAACTCGATCCAGGGTCTTTCTCCGCGCTCTTGGTACGGCATGCTCAGATTGATTACTCCATTTACACGGTTTGGATGCAACAGGGTCAACCACCAAACAACCATTGCACCCCAATCATGACCGACAAAGGTGGCATCTTCGTATCCGTAATGATCGAGAAGTGCGATGAGATCCCCCGACAAGTGTTCAATGTCATAGTCTGTTATTTCGGTCGGACAGGATGAGTTGCCATAACCACGCTGGTTTGGGACGATGACATGGTAACCCGCTGCGGCAAGGGCCGGCGCCTGATAGCGCCAAGAAAAGGCATGCTCTGGCCAACCGTGACAGAGTACAATAGGTTTATCTCCGTTTTGTCGGCCTGCTTCGAAGACCTCGAGTTCCACGCCGTTGACGTAAACAAGGGTGGGCTTGGGAAAGTCATTCATCTGATTTCTCCTTTGTTTTGCCATTGTGAGAAGGCCTATCGCTGCTTCATAATCGCATTATATGGCACAATTAGGACAAGTTTCGCCCTAAACAAAAGGAGCATTGATGTATTCACCAACGACACGCCTATTGGCTGTTCTCGCACTTCTGCAAACCCACCAGCAAATGTCCGGGGCTGAGATTGCGCGACGTTTGGAAGTAGATGTTCGCACAGTACGCCGCTATATCACGTCTCTACAGGAAATGGGGGTACCAGTGGAAGGGGAGCGGGGACCGCATGGAACCTATCATCTGGGACGTGGGTCCAAAATGCCCCCGCTGATGTTCACGAATGAGGAAGCTGTAGCATTGGTATTGGGTTTGCGCGTCATCCGCGAATTTCAATTTCCGGTGAATATCGTGGCTATCGAAGGCGCTGTCGCCAAAACCGAACGGGTTCTGCCGGAACCACTGCTGCAACAGGTACGCGCATTACAATCCTCCATCATATTCAACGTGAGTAATTTCGGCGGCCCTCCGCCGCCATTGCGGGACGACAATACGCTGATTGTCCTCAGTACAGCGGCGCAGGAGCGACATAGTGTGGAATTCGTCTATCGCTCGTGGCGGGATGAAGTGACGGAGCGTCGTTTCGATCCATACGGCGTTGTCTACAATGAAGGTTACTGGTATACAGCCGGCCACTGCCACCTGCGCCAGGATTTACGGACATTTCGACTGGATCGAATCCAATCCATTTCCAAGCACGATGAAACATTCGCTGATCCGGGTTCGGTTGATCTGCTTGGCTATGTGTTGAGTGGGATCGGCAATGTGCCAGGCCCCTATCAGGTCGAAGTCTTGCTCAGGACAACCATGGATACGGCTCAAGCACTCATTCCAGCCTATCTCGGAACTCTGGAGACATGTGCGGAGGGCATTATCATGCGACGTGCAGCGACCAATCTCGAGTGGGTGGCGATGCTACTGCTTTCCTTCGACTTCCCGGTCGAGGTCAGGCAACCTGATGAACTGCGGCCAATTCTAAGACGCGTAGCCGATAGGGCAAATCGTATCGCAGGCGTTCAATCCGGCTGAAATGGTGCACCCCAATCTTGCGGATGATCAACAAACTGCATCTTGCGAATCCGTGGTCCGAAACCTGGATCCGGACGGCTCGCCACAAGTGTGTTGACCACGTTCTCATCTTCAACCAGACCCAACAATACGAGATCATCATTGGGCGTTATTGGAGCTTGGGCGGAAAGCCCTCTCGACGGCGTTTGCGCAACGTCCGAGGGGGCTTAATTCTTCCAGGAGTCGAAGGCAATCTAGCGAAGTTCGACAACGATATCCATCCACTGCGGCCTGAACAAATCGTGCCATAACGCTTTTAGAACGCACCCTTTGGCATCATCTCCTCAATACTGCCCAATCTCTGGAACGGAGGCGACGATGACCAATGACGATAATCCGCATCAGACAAAGCCCCACTCCCAGTTGTTCACGCTGCGCATCTGGTGGGACATTGAAGAAGCCGGCGATCTTACGCCCCATATGCAGATCCGTCACGTGTTGACCGGCGAGACGCGCTATTTCAACACCTGGCCACCGCTCATCGATCACGTTTTGGGTTGGTTGGATCCATCCCATCGTCCATAAGCTACGCGCTGACGATGAGATGCGTTCGTATACGAAGGCCGTTCTGTCTTGTTAGCTCCAAAGGAGGAAACCCCATGAAACGTTGTCTATTCTGGTTCAGAGTCCCGATCGCACTTGCCGTGCTGTTCGTCAGCTTTGGCACAGCGCAGCTTGCCCACGCCGCACCGCCGGCAGACGAGGAGATTGATGCGTTGATCGCCAACGCCGAGAGCGCCGGCATCGCCGCCATTGCCCAGGATGCCACAATCATGGATTGGGATGAAGAAGGCATGCCGTCTGTCCTGTTGCGCGAGGGCACAAACGGCTGGACCTGCCTCACCGACTGGCCGGCTTCGCCCGGCAACGATCCGCAGTGCTATGACACGGTCTGGGCCGCCTGGAGTAAGGCCTATATGGCCGGCGAAGTTCCGGAACTCGACAGTCCCGGCCTCAGCTACATGCTGGCCGGCGGCTCGGACCCGTCCAACACCGACCCCTTTGCCATGGAACCGGCCCCGGGTGAGGAGTGGATCAGCACACCGCCGCACATGATGATCCTGGCCCCCGACGGCTTCGATGCCGCAGATTTCGCCACCGAGCCCAAACAAGACGAACCCTACATCATGTGGGACGAAACGCCCTACGAACATCTCATGGTCCCGGTCGTGCCCATGCCAACAGAAGATGCAGGCGATGCCGATGCCGAGTTGCTCAGCATCATGCGCGCCGCTCCCGCCGGCATCATCCGCAAGGCCACGATTCTCGGCAACCCAACCGAAGAGGGCGGCGACATGGTCGTCCTGCAGGAAGGCGACAGCGGCTGGGTCTGCTACGCCGACCGCCTCGTGTCGCCCGGCAACGACCCGGCCTGCTACGACAGCATCTGGGAGGAACACTTTGGCGCACCCGAGCCGTCTGAAGTCACGCGGGCCGGCCTTTCCTACATGTTGGCCGGCGGTTCCGACGAAAGCAATATCGACCCCTTTGCCACCGGCCCCGCCGAAGGCGAAGAGTGGATCGTCACGCCCCCTCACCTCATGCTGCTCATGCCTGGCGGTTTCGACGCCAACCTCTTCACGACCGACCACAGCTCCGGTTATCCCTACATCATGTGGGATGACACCCCCTACGAACACCTCATGGTCCCCGTCGCCGATTTGGACGCCATGGAGTTGGGTGATGAGGCGCTCGCTGCGCAGATTCTCGCGGCGGAGATTGGCACCTTCGAAGCGCTCATTGCCCACGACGTGGCCGGAGCCGAGGCTGTGATTGCCGAAGACTTCATCTGGATCAGTGCCGACGGTGCGCGATTGGGGCGTGAGGACCTGCTGGAAATGGTCGGCGACATGGCGCGCTCCTTCGAACAGCCGCTACGTGACAATGTGGAGGTGAAGATCCTTTCCCCGGACGCCGCCGTGATCGTCTACACGATTGGATTTGACGGCAGCCATGACGGTGATTCCTTCTCGGCGGATGAATACACCACATCTGTCTGGCAGTTGCGTGACGACCGCTGGCAAAACACGCTCCGACAAAGCACGCGACGGCTGGAAAGCGCAGCGGACGCGTTGATCGCCAACGCCGAGAGCGCCGGCATCACCGCCATTACCCAGGATGCCACAATCATGGATTGGGATGAAGAGGGCATGCCCTCCGTCCTGTTGCGCGAAGGCACAAACGGCTGGACCTGTCTCACCGACTGGCCGGCTTCGCCCGGCAACGATCCGCAGTGCTACGACACGGTCTGGGCCGCCTGGAGTGAGGCCTATATGGCCGGCGAAGTTCCGGAACTCGACAGTCCCGGCCTCAGCTACAT
>CAYZLP010000067.1:0-1745 GCA_964478635.1 uncultured Caldilineaceae bacterium | reverse complement strand
TGACACCCCCTACGAACACCTCATGGTCCCCGTCGCCGATTTGGACGCCATGGAGGAAATGCCCTAGTGAATCCCGACAGAAATCCTCATACAGTTGCAATTAGAGGGGGAGAGGCCGGATTTCTGTCGTGGTATTCACGCCCAAGTGTACTAGGGTCCGGTCTTGACCGGTGAATGTGCAAAACGAGCGGCCTGGTCGTGCCAGGCCGCTCGTTTTGCACATTCAGGCTGATCCTCCTCCCCTCGTCGTTGACATTACCCCGGTTGAAAGCTGCCGCATGTGCATCCCGGACTTTGCATGTACGCTGGCGAACGCCCGACGAGCGTATAGGGACACAACCGGCAGTTTTTTCCTGATTGCACCGTCTACCAACCTGTGCTACACTCGCCTACTGCCGACAGTCCTCATCTGGTCCAATTTCCAAATTGTTCTGCTCACAAGCACGAGCTGCCCGAGATTCAGGACCACTGGCAGCATGCAGGGGTTTCCGACTGCGGCGTGGGGCAACTGCGCTATGACCGAGGGGCATCTACGAATTCATCTATTGGGCGCGTTCAATCTCTTTGAAGGCGACCAGCCCATTACCTCGCTCAATGCCGCGCGTCTGCAATCACTGGTCGCCTACCTGCTGATTCATCGCGCTGCGCCGCAGACGCGCCAGCAGATCGCATTTCTCTTCTGGCCCAACACGTCGGACGCCCAAGCCCAGACCAATCTCCGCCAACTGCTCTACAGGATCAGAAAACGACTGCCAAAAGCCGACGACCTTCTGCTGGTGGATGAGTATACCGTAGGCTGGCGAATCGACGCCGACTACACGCTGGACGTAGAGACTTTTGAAGAGGCGCTGCGGGCGGCGTCAGATGCGGATGGCCCGGAAAAAATCGATGCCCTGAAGCGAGCTGCGGCCACCTACGCCGGGGATCTGGTGCCGAACTGTTACGACGACTGGCTTATTCCTGTACGCGAGCGTTTGGCCCAAGATTACGTGGCTGCGATGGAGCAGCTTGTCCTGCTGCACGAAGAGCACCGCGACTACGAAGCCGCCATCGCCCACGCGCGGACGTTGCTACGCTATGACCCGCTTCACGAAGCCTCAACCCGTCGGCTCATGCGCCTCCTTGCCTTGACCGGCGATCGGACGGCTGCCCTGCGCGTCTATCACGCCTGCGCCTCGTTGCTGGAGCAGCAACTGGGCGTAGAACCGGGTTCAGCCACACGCGAGGTTTATGAGCGCTTGCTCCATCTCGACGGTGTGCCTTCGCCCGTCCGCAGCAGACGCATGCCGCTGGTGGGGCGTCGAGCCGAGTGGCAGAAACTGCGGGCGATCTGGCGCACTGTGAACCGCGGACGCTTCACCATTGTCTGTATCGAGGGTGTGGCAGGTCTCGGCAAGACGCGCCTTGCCGAAGAATTGATTCACTGGGCACAGTTGCAGGGCATCAGCACGCTCCATGCCCGTGCCTACGCCGCCGAAGCGGGCCTCTCCTACGGGCCCTTGGTGGAATGTCTACGCAGCGCGACTCTCCAAACCAGCCTGGCGCGTCTGACAAACGTCTGGCGCAGCGAACTGGCGCGGTTGATGCCCGAACTGCTCGTCGCCGACCCGTTGCTGGCTCCGCCTGAGCCGCTGACCGAACGGGGACAACGCCGCCGGCTCTTCGAAGCCCTAACCCACGCCATCCTGTTGGAAGATCGGCCGCTGATTTTGGCATTGGATGACTTACAGTGGTGCGATGAGGAG
>CAYZLP010000066.1:10350-11661 GCA_964478635.1 uncultured Caldilineaceae bacterium | reverse complement strand
CTTTCGGGCACTGCATCTGTTGATGCGCTGATCTCCATAATAACCGGACACCATAGCGTTGCAATCTTCCAGAGCATTGCTTTTGGTGAAGATGACACGGCTGCAGTTCAGTCAGTTACCATAATCTACAATGACGAAGACCTCTGGCTTGCGGTGGAGGAACCGGCCGGTGATGGTGAGGAGCCTAATCGATATTTATTACAGCGTGTCAATCAGAGCATTCTTCAGAACTACCTTGACTCATTGACCTGGTGACGTTACTTCAATTGCTTGCAAGATCCGGGTGAGCGGGCATGTGCGGTATCGGCTTTGCGTATCTTCAGTTGAACAGTAATCAAAGATTGCGGCGAATGGACCGTATGTAAGTTAAGGGGAGGCCAGTATGCGTTGTCAATTACATGGCGGTGCTCGCATAGTTCGCCACATCGCGTCCAAAGTCTTCGTGGTAGGCGTATTGGTGTGCATCTTGTTGCCATCGGCAACTGGATTGGCACAAGCCCAATCAGCGCCCGACACGCCCGATCTTGGCTATTCCGAAATGGCGGATTTTGATGCGCTGAACACGGGAGGCGTGAACGGACAGGGCCAGTGGACGGCAACGCCCAACGCGACGGTTGAGATCGATCCTGCAGACAGCAGCAACCGGGTGCTGCGCCTACGCACGGCATTTGATTGGGCGGCGAAAAGTCTGCCGAATTCCGTGCAGGACGGCGCGACGGGCACGCTCTTCTTCCGTATTCGCAAATCCGGCGTCCAGGGCATCTGGGCCGGCGCCGCAGATGTCAACAATCCTTCCAATTTTGATGACATGGAGGCGCAGATGGGCGTGAACCACTTCCGCCCCGAGTGGTTCTACATTCGGGACGGCAGCGAGCGCGTTCAGTTGAACGCCGCATTCGATGACAACACCTGGTATTGCGTATGGCTTGCCATGGACAATCAAGCCGATACGCTTCAGATGTATGTCCAGGGAGGTGGTCTCAGCAGCCCGACCCGTCTATCAGCATCCGGCGGGCAGAACACGTTTGATTTTCGAAATGGCACGGCCGGTTCCCTCGTTTCTTTTCTGGTAAGGACGGGCGACAACGAAGGCACAGGGTTGACGTGGCTAGACGACATCTACATCGATCCGGACAGTGTGAATATCATCAATCCAAGTGAGAATAGCTGTGGCGGACAAACGAATCCCACATGCTACACCCTGACACGAGATCACACGGGTAATGGGTCGGATCCTGTCGCATCACCCTCAAGTTCCAACGGCTGCAATACGGGCGAATATGTTGCCGGGGAATCGATCACGCTGACCGC